>DOXU01000008.1 GCA_003518885.1 Oscillospiraceae bacterium | reverse complement strand
CTTATACATAGTCTCTCCGTCTATAAATATTTGCGAAATTTCACTAAAACATTGGATAATATGCAGGAAGATTCTTTGGTTATCATGGGACTTTTGCACGATATTTGCAAAGTCAACTTCTTCAAAAAAGCGATACGTAATGTCAAGATTTCTGGAGAACGACGCTGGGAGGAACACGAGTATTACACAATTGAAGACCAATTCCCCATGGGACACGGAGAAAAATCAGTTTATCTTGCTATGAGGTTCATCTCTCTTACAGATGAGGAAGCGATTTCCATTCGCTGGCATATGGGTGGATATGACGATGCTGCACGCGCTTATGCTGGTGGACGCGCACAAAGCAACGCCTTTAGCACTTATCCCACTGCTGCCGCATTAAACATAGCGGATATGTATGTTACGCACATTTTGGGTCAATGACCTGTTTTTCACGCTGGCTTGGCCGCTTATAACAGGTGAAAGAATATGAATATTGCCTTTTTTCTCACACCAAAAAAAGATGTGATTTTCGAAACAACGGATTCCACCATGAGACAGGTGATCGAACGGATGGAATACCATCACTACACCGCCATTCCTATTTTGGACGAGATGGGAAAATACATTGGTACAATCACGGAAGGAGATCTTCTGCGAAAAATAAAAAACACACTTGGCCTTAATATCAAGGCTTGCAGTCGCATTCCTATCACCGATGTGCCCATGCGCACACGAATTCACCCCGTCTACATCCAATGCAATATTGAAGATCTAGCACAAACAGTTACTAATCAAAATTTTGTTCCTGTATTGGATGACGATGACCAATTTATTGGCATCATCAAACGCAGTGACATTCTTCATTATCTTTTTGAAAAAGTTCTTCCACAAGAAAAGGAAAATGAAAAAAAGCAATCTCTATCCGCAAATAAAAAGCAGGATCTTTGATCCTATCAAATATTGGGGCAAAAACCACATTCCCTTTTGGGCTCGTTCTTGATAGAACGGGCCTTTTTTCTTTTTATAAGCAAAACCGTTCTCTTTAAATTTTCATATTTACTCCGTATTTGGTAAAACTAACCGCAGTCGGCTAGTAGGCTAAAGAAAAAACGGAGGAATGAAAATGTTCGGAATTAAACGTAGGCGTACGCTTATTCGTGTGCTCAGTTACACGATTTCCGCGTTTTGTCTCGCAATTATTGTCGGAATCAGTGGATATGTAATGGCCTATAAATACCGGATGAATATAGAATATACCTATCAACGTGCCTTAACAGAACTTTCTGAACACGTCAACAACATCGATATCGCTTTGCAAAAAGCGCAATACGCCAGCACGGGTGCCCAACTTTCTGACCTTGGCAGTGAAATTTGGGTAAATGCCGGCGCAGCACAAACAGATATCGCACAAATGCCACTTTCGACTGTAAATTTAACCAACACAAACAAATTTATTTCACAAGCTGGCGACTATGCCAACAGTCTAAGCAATCAACTTGATGAAAACTCCACAATTACCGACAGCCAGCGCACAACTCTCGTTGATTTGCACGGCTATGCAGATAAACTCTCCACCCAGCTTTCCGATTTAACAAGTGACTTACAAAGTGGCCGTATCACTTTGCTAAAGGCAGAAAAGCTGGCGAAGGATCACAATCCAAATAAAGCAACACCTGCATCACTCGAAGGCGGTTTTTTGAATATTGAAAACACGTTTGCCAATTTACCTTCCCTGATTTATGATGGACCATTTTCCGACAATGTTTTAAAGAAAAGTCCGCAGTTTCTGTCCGGAAAATCGGCAGTCAGTAAAGAAGATGCCCGACAAAGGGCCGCCCAATTTTTAGATATGGATAAAAAGGACGTTAAAGATGCTGGCGAAACCGGTGGCAACCTTCCTTCATGGAATTTTACAGCTAAAACAACAACAATTTTCATCAGTAAATCGGGTGGCTATCCCATTCGTTCCCTTGATAGTCGCGCGCCATCTTATGCTAAATTAGATGCCAACGCTGCCGCACAAAAAGCGTTGACATTTTTGAACAGCAAAGGCTTTCAATCTATTGCACAAACCTACTATCTAACCAACAACAATGTTTGTACCATCAACTTTGCTTATGTGCAAAATGGCGTTATCCTATATCCAGATTTGCTAAAGGTAAGTATTGCATTAGATACAGGCAGTGTCATTTCTTATGACAGTACAGGATATCTTATGAATCACCATGATCGCACTCTACCGGCCGCCAAAATTTCGCGTAAACAGGCCGAGGCAAAGGTGAATAAACAACTAGCAATTCAAAAAGTATCCATGGCCCTTATTCCTACAGCCAACGGACAAGAAACCTATTGCTATGAATTCCGCACAACTACAAAAGATAAACAAACCATCATTGATTATTTTGATGCCCAAACCGGCGCAGAAAAAACCATGCTGATTTTAAAATCGACTCCTGGTGGCATGCTTGCAATGTGATCCGCTTATACATCCAATCGTTTCACTAAGTCCTTTAGAACTGGATCTTTATTCGAAACAGGCTGTGGAGCGCGTTCGCTAATGGAAATAATGGCATTTTTATTTTGCACAAAAATATAAGAATAGCTAGACATTCTGGAAGGAAGATAAACAAAGTCGGTATAATTGCTATATTGCGTTTTAATAAAAGTGGTAATATAGCGATGAGTAAGCTCTTTTTGGCGTAAAGAATGCTTCGCGTCCACTGGCGCAAAATTCTTATTGTCATAAAAGCGCTGGCTAGCCGTAAAAAGACGATCCGCTTCGTCTTTATTAGGGTAAACCATTACCGACACTTTTACTTCACTAGATACTCCGCCACTTTTTTCTGTATAGGTTTTTTGATAAGTGATTAAATTATCTGTTATATCTTGATGATAATCCGAGAAAGCTTCCTCAAAAGAAGTTTGATTTCCCGCCCCTTGACTAAGCCGACGGACCAGGGGGATGTCCACCTTTTGCGCATAAATATGCGAACCAAAGTAATTTTGCACGCCAAGAATCCCCGCAGCCCCTAAAACAGACAACGAAAGTACCAGCGCGCCAACCACCACGCGATGGCGAATATGAAAAACAATGACAAGCAAAAAGAGTAAAGCAAAAATAAAAACGATAATTGCCGCTTGATAAAAAAGCATGCATACACTCCTAAAGTAAAACAGAACAAACTGTGTCGATTAAATAAAATTTTCAACATGATTTGCAAGACAAATTTGCAGGTATCTGATGCAAATAGAGTCTTTACAGTCTGTCAAACATTATAATATGATGCCTTGCAGATTACAATACAATATACATTGAAGATATTGAAAAAATTGTCACTTTCCCGCTCTTGACAAATTACCAAAGAGGCACTAGAATAGTTGTCATAGGCAAAATGCGAGGATGGGGAGTATAACCGTAACTCATATTACAGAGAGCTGCCATTTGGTGTAAGGTAGCATATGAGACGGCGAAAAATCACCCCTGAGCGGGTCATCGAAAGCAATAGTAGAATGACACGGTTTCCCCCCGTTAACAGGGAACGCTGTTAATTATGATGGCGGTTTAAGTGGGCGCTTTTACGCCAATTTGAGTGGTAACGCGGAGATTTTGTCTTCGTCTCGAAAACGGGACGAAGGCTTTTTTTTATCCTTATATAGCGATTTTCCACTTTATCCCTGCATCTTTGCCCCGTAGTATACGCGACTCGGCTTTTAATAAGGATCAAGGGGGATCTTTCTATGAAGATAAGCGGTGCACAAATCGTTGTAAACTGCCTGCTGGAACAAGGTGTTGACACCATTTTTGGCTTCCCAGGTGGGGCTGTGCTAAATATTTATGATGCTTTGTATGCATACAAAGATCGGATTCGCCATATTTTGACCTGCCACGAACAAGGGGCCGCCCACGCGGCAGACGGCTATGCACGCTCTACTGGGCGTACTGGTGTAGTGATTTCCACCTCTGGCCCTGGTGCTACTAATTTAGTCACCGGTATTGCCACGGCTCATATGGATTCTGTCCCTATGGTTGCCATTACAGGAAATGTAAATTGCAGTCTACTCGGTCGAGACTCTTTTCAAGAAGTTGACATCACCGGCATTACCACTCCCATTACCAAACATAATTTTATTGTAAAAAATATAGAGGAATTGGCTTCCACATTGCGAAAGGCGTTTGCTATCGCGAACAGCGGAAGACCAGGTCCTGTACTTGTTGATATTCCCAAGGATATCACAGCGGCTGTTACGGAATACCTTCCCAAAAATCCTGAAGCTGTTGCACCTCCATCTGTGCTTCCCGCTTTGGACGAGGCTTCCGCGTTACTTGTTCATGCCAAAAAACCTTTCATCTTTGCGGGGGGCGGAACCATTATTTCTCAAGCCTCTGCCTCCCTATATAAGTTTGCCCAAAAAATCGATGCACCTGTTGCATTAAGCCTAATGGGGTTAGGCGGTTTTCCACCTGACGATCCACGTTTTACCGGAATGCTGGGAATGCATGGATCCAAAGTTTCTTCTTATGCCATTGATCAATGTGATTTACTTGTTGCTTTAGGCACTCGCTTCTCCGATCGTGTGCTTTGCAATGCAAAATCATTCGCTCCACATGCAAAAATTCTTCATATTGATATTGATCCTGCTGAGATCAATAAGAATATCCAAGTAACCGCATCTGTGGCCGGAGATCTAAACGTGGTCCTCGAAGGATTGCTTCGCATTTTACCAGACGACATTACCCATCCAGAATGGATGCAAAAGATTTCCGCATTAAAAGCAGAATTTCCTATCGACAGGCCCTTTAAAAAAAGCAACATGCCTTATGAAATCCTTTCTACATTAAATGAGCTGGAACCGGATGCCTTTATCACCACTGAGGTGGGACAACATCAAATGTGGGCAGGACAATATTTTCATTTTTCTCGTCCAAGACAATTCGTCACATCAGGCGGATTGGGAACCATGGGATATGGGCTAGGTGCAGCGATTGGTGTGCAAGCCGCTCATCCGGATCATCGAGTAATCAATGTTGCGGGCGATGGCAGTTTTTACATGAATTTAAATGAACTAGCAACCACCGTTTCTTATAAACTCCCTATTATCGAACTCGTCATGAATAACAACGTTTTAGGCATGGTTCATCAATGGCAACAGATGTTTTATGAAGAACACTATTCTCACTCTATTTTAAATCGACAAACCGCTTTGTCCGCTTTAGCAACCGCTTTTGGCGTGGAACCCTTCACGATAC
>DOXU01000176.1 GCA_003518885.1 Oscillospiraceae bacterium | reverse complement strand
GTTTTACCACTGCCAGCACCAGCCAGAACCAAGAGTGGCCCTTGGGTGGAAAGGACCGCCTGTAATTGCCGGTCATTCATGTTGGAAAAATCCGATTCAATAATCTTTTTCCGCAATGAAATCAGTTCGCTTTGTAAATTCATAAGATCGGTTACCTCTATTATTCATATCATAAAAGAAACATTTATTGTGGTTGAACATACCCTCTATTTTAACCTTTTTGGGTAAAAAAAGCAACGGGGCTGCTAATCCCTTAAAAGGAACATTAATCTGATATGGACATTTATTATGTGATCCTATTGTTATCCAATGTCTATCTAAAAACAATATTTATGTTCTATCTTTTCTTATAATAAAAGTGATTTATTAAAAGCTTTATTTTTGATTGACTTTTTAAATTTAGCGTGATAAACTAGTACTGTAATAAAAGCATGAATATCCGCCAAAATAATTGCCATTATCTAAATACATTGTTATAATGAAAAAATACTACATCTTATAAAGATTGTGCAAAATCAAAAGGCGTTGGCGGACGGAGGATAATGAATGACAAAATACCAAAATATCACCCCTGAAGGGTTCCATGACTTGCTTTTTAAAGAATGTGAAACAAGACGTGAAGTGGAAGAGCGTCTTGTTTCATTATTTCGAAGCCATGGTTTTAGCGAGGTTGTAACGCCATCACTAGAGTTTTATGATGTATTCACTGATTCTCCATTAGAGCCAGAATGCATGTATAAACTTATTGATGCACATGGAAGAATACTTGTATTTCGTCCCGACAATACTACACCAATTGCCCGCGTTGTTTCATCAAAATTAAAGGACTTCGTCCCGCCGTTACGCTTGTTCTACAATCAAAATGTGTTTCGTGTTAGCCCATCTATGAGTGGACGACGAGACGAGATTGCACAATGCGGGGTAGAACTAGTCGGCATTGGGGGAAAAAAAGATGATATTGAAGCAATTGCAACAGCAATAGGTGCATTAAAATCCGTCGCACCCGGCTTCAGAGTTGAGCTCGGACATATTGGCTTCTTTAAAACACTAATTGATAGCTTGCCAATGGAAGAAATAGATAAATTAAGGATCCGCAAATACATTGACTCCAAAAATTATGCAGCACTTCATGCAATGTTGGAGCCGTTTGAAAAAACATCTACGGCATGCAAGGCATTAAACGAACTTCCTCATCTTTTTGGTGAAGAAGAAGTCTTTGAGCGTGCACTGAAAATTGCTCCAGATGGTCAAGCTACCGAGTCAATTCAATATTTACAAACAATCTACAATACGCTCTGTGAAATGGGCCTTCAGTCTAATATTATGATTGATCTTGGCCTTGTACAGCAAATTGACTATTACACAGGAATCGTCTTTAAAGGTTATATGCACGGTTCTGGTGAGCCTGTACTATTTGGCGGTAGATATGATGATTTATATAAACAATTTGGAACACCAATGCCTGCAACCGGATTTGCATTGAATGTGGATGCGGTCGCGCGCGTAAACTGCAAAGAGGTTAAATCTGACCGTGCCGACCTAGTCATCTTCTATGATAAAGGTTTTGCAAAAGCCGCTTTTGCTCACATGGACCAACTTATTACATCAGGTTTGGTTTGTGAAGTCAGTTCTTTTGATACAGTAGACGACACAGTACGATACGCCAAGCAAAAGGGAATCCGCCGATTGGACATTGTTTCTGACACAATCACTACACATAAATTGGAGGTGTCTCAATGAATCCCATTCGTATTGCCTTGACCAAGGGGCGTTTAGAAGAAAAAACAGTGGAATTATTTCAGAAAATCGGTTACGACTGCACGCCCATTTTAAAAAAAGGACGTAAATTGATTTTACCGATTCCAAATGGCAATATGGAAATTGTTTTGGCAAAGGCGGCTGATGTTATCACCTATGTAGAACATGGTGTTTGTGATATTGGTATTGTTGGAAAAGACACCATTCTTGAAAAAGAACGCAGTTTTTACGAGATTCTGGATCTGGGCTTTGGACGTTGCAAGTTTGCTCTTGCTGGACCGAAGGGAAAATCTTTTTATACGGGTTATCGTGACAAGTGTATCGCCACCAAATATCCTAAAGTCGCCCGTCGATTTTTTGAAAGTAAGGGCATGGACGTTGAAATCATTAAAATTGAGGGTTCTGTAGAATTAGCTCCTCTTCTCGGTCTATCTGATGCCATTGTTGACATCGTGGAAACAGGCGAGACCCTTAAGCAAAATGGACTAGAAATCATCGAAGATGTTTGTCCTGTCTCCGCCAGATTAATTGTTAACATTCCAAGTATGAAACTGAAGAAACAGCAAATTGAGCCACTTATACAAAAAATCGAACTTTCAAAGGGGGAGTAAAGCCATGGAAATTTGGACCGCGAATGGAAAAAATGAAAATGAATTACTTTTAAAAATGCGCAGCCGAAGCCAAAAAATCGACCATGAAGTTACCGAAACCGTCCGAACAATTCTCTCTGAAGTTCAAGCACGTGGAGATGAAGCAGTAAAGGATTTTACTGAAAAATTCGATGGTGTACGCCCAAATTCTATGGAAGTATCTCATCAAACATTGGAAGATGCTTGTAAACAGGTCCCAACAAAATTTTTGGACTCGATTAGACATGCAGCCGATAATATACTTTCCTATCACAATAGACAAAAGCGTGAAGGTTTCATTGTTACTAATCCAAATGGTTCCGTAATGGGACAACGTGTCCGTGGACTTGCACGTGTTGGATTATATGTTCCCGGTGGAAAAGCTGCTTATCCATCTTCTGTCCTAATGAATGCCATTCCAGCTAAAGTGGCAGGCGTTGGCGAACTTGTTATGGTAACACCTCCTGGGAAAGATGGAAAAATCAACCCCTATATTCTCGCGGCCGCATCAATTGCTGGTGTTGACAGAGTATTCGGTATTGGTGGAGCACAAGCTATCGCTGCACTTGCCTATGGAACAAAATCTATTCCGAAAGTAGACAAAATAGTTGGACCCGGAAATATCTTTGTTGCCACAGCCAAAAAATTGGTTTTTGGCGCTGTAGATATTGACATGATTGCCGGCCCTAGTGAAATTTTAGTAGTTGCGGATGAATCGGCCGATCCCTCTTATTTAGCCGCCGACTTAATGTCGCAAGCGGAGCATGATCCATTGGCTTCAGCTGTTTTACTGACTGTCTCTAAAAAAATTGCGCAAAAAACATTGATGGAAATTGAAAAACAGCGGACCAAGCTCTCACGCAAGGACATCATTAAGCAATCTCTGGAAAATTTCGGGGCTACCATTGTCTGTGAAGATCTTGATAAATGCTTGAAATTGGCCAATATCATTGCACCAGAACATTTGGAATTGATGGTAGAACAGCCAATGCGCTGGCTTGGGAAAGTGGATAACGCAGGATCTGTATTCTTAGGAAGATACTCTCCTGAGCCTTTGGGAGATTACTATGCAGGTCCAAACCATGTTTTACCGACTAGTGGTACAGCCCGCTTTTTCTCTCCGTTATCTGTGGACACATTTATTAAAAAATCAAGTTTTATCTACTATTCCGAAAAGGCTTTAAAAGCCGGAAAAGACGACATTATTACTCTGGCCGAAGCTGAAGGATTAACCGCCCACGCAAACTCCATCAAGGTGAGGTTTGGCGAATGAAGTATGTCAGCAGAAAACTTGCAAAATTACAAGCATATGACCCTGGCACCGTCTCAACCGCTATTCGTTTGGATTCTAATGAAAGCTTTCTTTCTTTACCTGAGACTCTTCGGGAAAGTATTGCTGATCGTATCACATCTGTAAAGTTTAATCGTTATCCGGATCCAATAGGAAAATCCGTTTGCAAGGCTTTTGGACAATATTACAACGTTGATCCACAAAACATCACTTTAGGTAATGGATCAGATGAGTTAATTTTCTTACTTTTCAATACCTTTTTGCAAAAAGGAGATCGCGCATTACTTGTTAATCCTGATTTCTCCATGTATCCTATTTATTGCGGCATGGCTGAAATTGACCCTATTACCTTAAAGAAAAACGAATCTTTAACTTTTGATCCGGATGAGCTTATTTCCTTGGCCAAAAAGCAGCATCCAAAAATGGTTTTATTTTCTAATCCATGTAATCCAACTTCACAGGGAATTTCAGCCAAAGATGTCTTAGAAATTGTTGATAATCTGGACTGCTTAGTCGTTATTGACGAAGCCTATATGGATTTCTGGAATGAAGCCATCTATCAGGAAGCACCAAAGCGGAAAAACTGCATTGTCCTAAAAACACTGTCCAAGGTGGGACTAGCCAGTGTGCGCCTCGGTTTCGCTATTGCAAATAATCAATTGTCTATTTACCTACGTACAGCAAAATCTCCTTACAATGTAAATACTCTTACACAAATTGTGGGGGAAACTGTCTTGCTAGAGTCTAATTATCTCCACTCAGCGACTCAACAAATTTGTGCATCCCGTGATGCCTTATACAATGCTTTAAAACCATACAACGGCCCTTTCATGCATGTTTTTCCTGCGCATGCCAATTTCGTCACTATTCAAACGCTATATGCTGAGAAAATTCAAAAGAAACTACGAGAGCGTGGAATTTCCATTCGGTGCATTGGGCAATTACTGCGTATCACAGCAGGTACATTAAAAGAAAATCAAATACTTGTTAACACATTTTCATCTTGTATTAAAGAAGGATTATAACTATGAGAACAGCTCATATTGACAGACAAACAAAGGAAACCTCCATTTCTGTCTCTCTAAATATTGATGGAAAAGCGACTAATGAGATACATACCGGAATCGGATTTTTTGATCATATGTTAAATAGCCTTTCCACCCATGCCGGGTTTGATCTAAATATTTCTGTACCCCATGCCGATCTAGAGGTGGATGGACACCATCTTGTAGAAGACACCGGAATTGTTTTGGGCAACGCTTTTAGTGACGCAATAGGAGATAAAAGCGGAATTGCGCGATATGGGTATTTTTATATTCCGATGGATGAGTCTCTTTCGTTTTGTTCATTAGACATTAGTGGAAGGCCTTATCTTGTTTTTGATGCTCCTTTACAAAATGGACGAATTGGCTCATTTGATGCGTGCTTGACAGAAGAATTCATGCGTGCTTTTGCTGTTCACGCAGGTATAACTCTTCATTTGCGTGTCCTATATGGAACAAATGCGCATCACATGGTAGAAGGATTATTTAAGGCACTGGGCCATTCTTTACAAATGGCTTGTATAAAAAATGGAGATAAGATTCTTTCAACTAAAGGCAGTTTATAATTTTTTTGCTTATAACTTAGAAAGTAAATGCAAATGGCCAAATGGAGTTTACATGATTGCAGTAATTGACTATAATGTCGGCAACCTGTTCAGCGTTAAAAATGCGCTGGACTTTATTGGAGAAAAGGCCGAAATCACATCAGAAGTAAGTGTGCTGGAAAAAGCAGATGCTTTAATTTTACCGGGTGTAGGTGCTTTCCCGGATGCAATGCATGAGCTGAAGAAAAGCGGATTAATTGAAACGATTCACTTACAAGCAAAAAAGAAGCCTTTATTAGGAATTTGTCTTGGCATGCAGATTCTTTTTGACACAGGATTTGAGTTTGAAGAATCCAATGGATTAGGATTAATTCCAGGAGAAGTCGATAAAATTCCGGCGGGAAATTTAAAAATTCCGCATATGGGATGGAATGCACTTCATTTTCTAAACTCTTCTCCTCTCCTTGAAGGGGTAGAAGACAACGGTTTTGTCTATTTTGTTCATTCTTATATGGCTTTTACGGATGATCACTACATTGCAGCCTATACGGACTACAATGCCAAAATTCCTGCAATGGTGCAATCGGGAAACGTATTTGGCACGCAATTTCACCCGGAAAAAAGCAGCGAAGTTGGTTTGACCATTCTGCGTAATTTTGGGAGGTTAGCAAAATGATTGTTTTTCCCGCTATTGACATTCAAAATGGCCTTTGTGTACGATTGAAAAAGGGGGACTTTGGTACAGTAGAAAAAGTAGCTGAAAACCCCTTTGATACAGCTGCTGCCTTTCAATCGGCAGGAGCCCATTATCTACATATGGTAGATTTAGACGGAGCCAAAACAGGAAACCGCCCGAATCGTGATTTAATTCTAAAAACGGTCCATCAGACAAATTTAAAAGTGGAATTAGGCGGTGGCATTCGCGATATGAGCAGTGTCGACGACTATTTGAACAATGGCGTGTTCCGTGTCATTCTAGGATCGGCCGCTTTAAAAAATCCAGATTTTTTGAAAAAAGCCGTCCAAAAATATGGAGACCGTATCGCTGTCGGAATTGATGCCAAAAACGGTCTTGTATCCAGCCACGGGTGGCTGGATACTTCCGATATTTCCTATTTGAATTTTGCCCAAAAAATGGATCATATTGGTGTAAACTATCTCATTTTTACAGATATAAACTGTGATGGCATGTTAGCGGGGCCGAATTTTGAACAACTTGCCGCTTTACAAAAGACCGTTTCTTGCAATATTACGGCCAGTGGTGGAATTCGTGATATCTCTCATATCCGTAAATTACGCAAGATGGAGATGTATGGGGCAATTTGTGGAAAATCTCTATATAGTGGTACCCTTGATCTTGCCGAGGCAATCAAGGCTGGAGGAAATCAAGATGCTGGCTAAACGTATTATTCCATGCTTGGATGTGGATGGGGGTAAAGTCGTCAAAGGTATCAATTTTATTGACATCAAAGAAGTTGGCGACCCGGTTGAATGTGCCGCTTTGTATGATAAACAAGGGGCGGTTGA
>DOXU01000235.1 GCA_003518885.1 Oscillospiraceae bacterium | reverse complement strand
AGACGGGACGCTCTTCTTTGGGTTGGAAAGGAACTTTACATTCTTTTCCACATGATGCACAGACAGCTGTAAACATCTCACGTTGAGGCTTACCTGCATTTTTACGTGCGTCACGGCAGGGTTTACATCTTTGTGGTTCGTTCACGAACCCTTTTTCTGCGTAAAATTCCTGTTCACCAGCAGTAAACACAAATTCTTCGCCACACTCTTTGCAGATAAGCTTCTTGTCCTGGTACATGCTTTTTACCTCGCTTTGGAAATTATAAAATATTTGCCCAAGGACGGATTTGAACCGACACCTTTGAAAAAAACCAACGCTCTCCCATTGAGCTACTGGGGCATTTTTGCGAAACGGAACTAAAGACGACACGGCACACAATCAAGGTGCAAAATCCATTTATCCAATAAGCGGAAAGATTGCTCGTCTTAGGCAGTAAAATCACTTTTTCTGCAGAACGTTCCTCCGCAATAGCTATTAAATACAGGGAAGCATTGGTTTTAAGATCGAAATACGGGTTCGCAACATGCGGTAAAATAAAACCCCTTACCTGATGAATGAAATTTGTAAAATGTCTACCAAAATCACTTTCAACAGACATAAGTTTTCGATGTCTTGATTATACCGCAGAGCCTTCTATTTGTCAAGAAAGTTTCTTCAATATATAAAATTTTCACTGGGAAAGACTGAATTAATTTTGTGCAGTTTATACAATAACAGTGTGATCTAAGCCTCGACTTTCCTTTTAAATCCCCCTTTAAAAGCAAAAAGCAACAAGACTCAACACATATTATTTCCGGCATCATTTAATTCTTCCAGCATTCTTTAAAAAGGGGGATATTCACTCACAAAGTGATCTCGCTGTTGCTATCCCACCATTTCACAATCGTTTTTTGCCAAAAAGTCTACCAAATGTTTTCTTCCATTTGGTAGACTTTTCGTTTCTTCATCAAATTGATGGGATATTTTGATTTGTATACTTTTGCTTAAGCATATCCATTTGTGCCTGATCCGCCATCATAAACGCTGTCCATCCCCGCTTTTGCTCCTCAACACCCAACTCATAGGAAATCTCTTCCTCATCGGTTAATAGCTTTATTAGCTCATTCCGCAAATTGGGTGTCGTACTTTTATCTAACATGGACAAATATCCTTGCGCCATATCACTCTGCAACATAATAGCGTCTTCCACAATATCTGGGTCTTTCCACTGTTTTTGACTATTCGCAGGCATGATTTTTCCCTTCTTCTCTTATTCCAAGTAATTCAATAACCGATTTAGATGGTCCTGATGACGCGCTGAAATTTGTTCGAATTTTGCACGTATTTGTGGATCTGTACAAGCATTAGAAAGTGATGCATACTTTTTTATTAAAACAGATTCAAAATGGAGCATTCTCTCCATTTCATGTATTTCCTCTTTTGTTAAGTTTCCCACTACCTTCTCCCCTCTCTTACCTCTTTTTTATCTTTCCATTAGCGTCCGCAAGATATTCATATTTTCCTTTTATCGTACAATAAAAACAAAAAATACCGTCTGTTAAAGACGGCATAAAATAAAATAACTTTTATTTTCCTTCGGCTAACAATCCGTTTTTTAATATCATTGTTTCCATGGGGGCTCTTTATGTATATCTTGCTCTCCCACGGGATCCCAATCCAAAACTAACTGATAATGCTTGATTGATACGATTCATTGATGTGTCATCCAAAGAACCCATGTGTTCCTTTAGTCTTCGCTTATCCAACGTACGAATTTGCTCCAATAGAACAACTGAGTCTTTTGCCAATCCACACGACTGTGCTTGCAGATCAATGTGTGTAGGTAATTTATTTTTCCCCGTTTGGCTGGTAATTGCAGCGGCAATTACCGTAGGGCTATACCTGTTTCCTACATCATTCTGCACGATTAAAACCGGTCGAATCCCTCCCTGTTCTGAACCTACAACAGGACTGAGATCCGCATAATAAATATCTCCTCTGTGTACAGACACGGCAGCCACGCTCCGATTTCTAACTTTTTAACTTCTATCTCTATTCTGCCCATTTTCCGCTATTATAATCATCTATCAATTGTTTTAACGCTAAATTTACGTACGTCTCTTAATTCATAATTCAATGGGCTTATAGTTCAGTATATTCAGTGCAAGAGGAAATGGGACAACACTCAGTAACATGATAAAAAGGAAAACATAGAATAGCATAGGCACGAAAGTGCTTTCGAAATCAAACCACTATACACAGGAGTTACTATTATGGACAGATTGGATTGTTGTTGCAAAAAAATGCCGTTTGTTCCCGCATGTCGCACCTGTAGAGATTGTTGGAGTCGCCGTGAACGTCGCTTCCCGCAGACCTGGCGCGATTGTTTTTGGCCGACATTTACCAGCCCTACTTGGCTGGATTGCGACGAACTCTATGGATGTCGCTGTTGTCGAGCATAACAACATTTAGCACCGCCTTCGGGCGGTACATATCTGTTTTCTCTGAGCATAGTGACTTGCAAAATCACTACTCCTGTGTTAGGATGAAAAAAATACGTATAAATAGGAAGGTGCCTGCATGCTCACAGACCAGGTCTTTGTTTTCCTTGGCGTAACCATCATTTCCGTAGTCATTTTTCATCTTTTATTTCAACATTTAAAGTTGCGTCAACGAATCCCTTTCAGGAAGCAAA
>DOXU01000040.1 GCA_003518885.1 Oscillospiraceae bacterium | reverse complement strand
CCCCGAAGCACTCTCACAAACAGACCTTGTTTGTTCCTCTGTCAACGTCGGTTCTACCAAAGCCGGCATTAACATGGATGCTGTCGCGCTTATGGGAAAAATCGTGCGCCAGTGTGCTGAACTGACGGCCGACCGCTCTTCCGTAGCAGCCGCCAAATTGGTGGTTTTTTGCAACGCACCGGAAGACAACCCCTTTATGGCAGGCGCTTTTCACGGTCCGGGGGAACCCGAGGTGGAAATTAACGTGGGCGTTTCTGGCCCTGGTGTTGTGCGGGCAGCCCTACAAAAATTGGGCGACTGCGATTTGACTGATGTGGCAAAATGCATCAAAAAAACCGCCTTTAAAATTACCCGCATGGGCCAGTTGGTCGCACAAGAAGCCTCAAGAAGACTGAACGTCCCCTTTGGCATTGTGGACCTTTCGCTGGCACCTACCCCGGCACGCGGCGACTCGGTTGCCCATATTCTTGAAGAGATGGGCCTTGAGTATTGCGGCGGCGCCGGCACCACGGCTGCCCTTGCCTTATTAAATGACGCCGTTAAAAAAGGCGGCGTGATGGCCTCTTCCCACGTGGGAGGACTTTCGGGCGCTTTTATCCCGGTGTCGGAAGACGCAGGCATGATTGCCGCCGCACGCGAGGGCGCTTTACGCATTGAAAAGCTCGAAGCGATGACTGCCGTCTGCTCGGTAGGCCTTGACATGATTGCCATCCCCGGCGATACCACCGCAGATGTCATTTCCGCTATTATTGCGGATGAGGCTGCCATTGGCATGGTAAACGGGAAAACAACCGCTGTCCGTGTCATTCCCGCCATTGGCAAAACCGTTGGCGATGAATTAGAATTCGGCGGTCTGCTGGGCTAGGGTCCTGTTATGGAAGTGAGTCGCTACTCCCCCGCACGCTTGATTGCAAGGGGTGGCCGCATTCCTGCGCCAATTCACAGCCTTAAAAACTAATTCATTAAACTGTTTTCGATCCGCAACATTGCTGGTTTTTTCTATTATTTTGAAAAAATTTCAAAAAGATTAGCCAAAAATATCAGTAGGGTCTTGAAAATTCTGAGAAAAGGCCTATGATAGAGGGGCATTCCAAAAGCGAGCTGATTGAACAGTTTATCTTTGTGATGAAATGGAGGCACCGCCATGCAGGAGATCATTCACAAAATCATTGAAGTTGACAGACAAGCGCAAGCGATTTCTGCCAAAGCAAAAACCCTGCGTACAGACGCAGAAAAAACCGTTCGCGTGGACCAAGAAAGACTTCATCAGGAGTATTTGGACCGCGCCTACAAACGAATGGATAAAACCACCCATGTGGAATCCGGCTTTTTGCAAACTTCTTTAGATGAGATTAAAAAGAAATATGAAAAAGCCACCAATGACCTACAGGCCGTGTGTGATGATAAGCACGACGAATGGGTGAAGGAACTCTTTAAAAAAGTGATTGGCGGGTGAGAATATGGCAAGTAGTCCATCCGGCAGCACCGCTCTTGCTACCAAAATTCATGCAATGTATGGCAAGCGGCTGACCAGAGCGCATTACCTTGAACTCATCCACAAACAAAGTGTCCCTGAGATTGCTGCTTATTTAAAGCAGCAAACCTTTTATGCTGACCTGCTCCACGATGTGAACGAATCTTCTGTGCACCGTGGGCAGCTTGAAAGCGTGCTTAGACAGGCAATCTATCAAGATTACATGCGCATGCTTGGCTACATTAATCCAAACGAACGTAAGTTTTATCGTTACTTTTTCGTGCGAATGGAGATTGACGAACTTCTCCGCTTTCTGCTGTATTTGAATACAGACAGAGAATCAGAATATCTCTTCACACTTCCCGACTATTTCGCCAAACACACCCAAGTTGATCTTTACAGCCTGCCCAAAATACAAAACTTTGAGGAGCTTCTTCGTTTATTAGAAGGAACCCCTTATGCAGATGTGATCAGGCCTTTTGATCCAGCGGATGGCGAAATAGACACAACCTTGATTGCCAGCGCTTTTGAGCGCTACTACTACAATTACCTCAACCGTGCAATTAATAGCAATTTCGCCGGCGAGGCAAAAGACAAACTCCGGCGCGCCGTTGGTGTGCAGATGGATTTGCAGAATATTACCCAAATTATCCGGTTAAAACGTTATTTTAACGTGTCACCCGAAGATATTCGCAAAATCCTACTCCCCCGTGCCGTGCGTATTAGTCAAGATAGCTTGGACAAAATGATTAATGCGCCAGATGCCGATGGTGCGCTTGGCGCACTGTCTGGCACACGCTATGCAGAATTTTTCACTCCTGGCAGCTTTGAATATGTGGAAGAAGCCGCAAATGTGGCCGTTTTCCAATACAATGAAAAGTTGCTGGCAACCTCTACTTCTTCTGCCGTTGCGATGATGGCCTATTTGAATTTGAAAAGTCTGGAATTGCAGAATATTATCACCATTATCGAAAGCGTGCGGTATGGATTACATCCTGCCGAAACGGAAAAATTATTAGTCGGCATGAAAGCTGTCACTAAATAACGTTTTTCTGCAACACACACCAAATTGCTCTGTTCCGAACCTTAAAAAAGACCAAAAAATATGCGAAGGAGGCTGCTTTTTAATGGCGGTAGCCAAAATGAAGCTCGTCAATATTGTTGGCCAACTGAAAGATTTTGATTCGGTAGTGCAGAAATGCTGTATCCATGGTGATTTTCACCCTGAACAATTCTCTAGTACTTTAGGAGATGTAGAGGGATTTCATTCCATTGATGCACCTAACCCTTATGAACGCGCTTTGCAAAAAGCCGTCGATATCGGTATTCATTCCAATATTAAGCTGCATTACAGCGATTTTAAACAACTGGATTTGGCAAATGACGAACTGGAAAATTATGTGATGAAGGCTGGCGATACAATCGACAGCCTGAATGAAAAGATTCAAACATTTGAACAATCCATTGGAAAATACCAACAAAGCATTAAACAATTACAGCATTTGAAGAAAATGGACGCCAAATTGGACGACATTCTGGGTTGCCAGTTTGTAACGTTCCGTTTTGGCAAATTGCCAAAAGCCAGTTTACCCAAGATTTCCGCAGGAAACGGCAGACTGGATTTTATTTTTGTTCCATTAGAGGAATCTGACCTTTTTCATTGGGGATTTTACGCGGCTCGCAATGTGCAGCTTGCTGCCATTGATGACTTCTTCAATTCTTTATTTTTTGAAATTATCCCGATTATTGAAGAAGCACGTGGAACCCCAACAGAAGCAACAGAAAACATCTCAAAAGATCTTGTCAAAGTGCAGGGCCAACTGAGCGATGTTCAGAAGGAAGTAGACCAATACTGGAGTGCAAACCAGGCTACTTTTATGCAAGTTTATTCTCGCCTGCGGTATTTGCATGACAGTTTTGATCTGCGTAAATATGCCTCCGAATATGACAACACATTTTATATTTTTGGTTGGGTACCGCAAAAACAGATTTCCGTTTTTACCCAACGTTTTGTAGAATTTCCCACCGTGGACTGTGTTGTGGAAGGCATTGAAGAAGCACCTGGCATTGAACCCCCCACCCATTTGGTTAACAACAAACTAGCAAAACCTTATGAGGATTACCTGAAACTTTATGGAATGCCTCATTACAACGAAATTGACCCAACACCAATTCTCACCGTTGTGTATTCCATTACTTTTGGCATCATGTTCGGTGATCTGGGGCAAGGCTTTATTATTCTCCTGGCCGCGCTCTTTATGAAATTTAAAAAGAAAATGTTCTTGGGTGATATCCTCATCCGTTGTAGCGTTTTCTGTATGTTCTTTGGCTTTTGCTATAATGCCTTCTTTGGCTTTGAAGGGGAACGGGCAATTTTGCCGTTTAACTTTATCAACGGACACTCCATCTTACCGGTTGGAGACGCCAACAACTTAATGGCTGTCTTGATGATCTCTGTTGTTGGTGGCGCCTGTTTGATTATTTTCTGCATGTTCTTGAACATAGCGAACGGAATTAAACAGAAAAATATTGAAAAGATCCTTTTTAGCCAAAATGGATTGGCCGGGCTGGTATTCTATGGCGCTGTTATTGCCGCCATTGCCCTGCTACTTTTGAAGGGCATTAATATCTTTAGTCCTTTGTACATCATTTTTCTTGTCGTTCTGCCACTGCTCATTATTGCTTGCAAAGAACCACTTGCTCGTCTTTTTAAAGGCGAAAAAGATTGGGCACCAACAAACATTGGCGAATTTATCATGCTTGCATTCTTTGAGCTATTTGATATTTTACTTTCTTTCGTTTCCAACACCATTTCCTACATCAGGATTGGTGCTTTCATCCTGGCACATGCCGCGATGATGAGCGCAGTCTTTATTATTGCGCAGATCTTTACTGGTGACGCCTGTAACCCCATTGTTTTGATTGTTGGAAACATTTTTGTCATTGGACTGGAAGGCTTAATCGTCGGTATCCAGGCCTTAAGACTTGAATTCTATGAAATGTTTAGTCGCTTCTATGAGGGCGGCGGAAAAGCCTTTAACCCGGTGAGTATTGAATACGATAAAAACTGATACCATCCGTGCTTTTCGCCCCTTTATGTAATTGTCATCACACAAAAGCGAAAAAAGGAGAAATTTCTATGTTTTATGTAATTGCTCTCGCATTGGTCGCCGTTATTATGGCTCCTTTGTTTGTCACCTATCACAATATGAAACAGGGCAAAAAAACGCCACATGCAAAAAGAGCCATCCTTTTCAACTTGGCCGCATTTGCTGTGGTTTGCTTGACTGCCATTGTCCTGCCGCTGGGCGGTTATGTACACGCTGCTGACGCAAACAACGCAGCAAGTGGCTTAGCAACTGGCCTTGGTTACTTGGGCGCTGGCCTCTCCACCGGTCTTGCCTGCATTGGCGCTGGTGTTGGTGTTGGCCATGGTGCTGCTGCTGCTATTGGCGCTGTTACCGAAGATCCGAAGGTTTTTGGTCGTGCCATGATCTTCGTGGTACTGGGTGAAGGTATCGCGATCTATGGTTTGATCATCTCCTTCATGATCGTCGGTAGACTTTAAGTAAAGTTGGTGAAGCCCTATGCGCTTTTACCTGATTAGTGATAATATGGATACTTTGGTGGGCATGCGGCTCGCCGGCATTGAGGGCACTGTTGTGCATGAAAAAAAAGAAGTGGAGAAATCTCTTCAAAAGGCGATGGATTCTTCCGATATTGGGATTGTCTTAATGACCGAAAAACTGGTTGCTTTAGTGCCAGATATGGTCTATGATCTAAAACTGAACCGGAAAACCCCGCTGATTGTGGAGATTCCCGACCGACATGGCTCCGGTCGTGCCAAGGATTCTATCACTCGTTATGTACGCGATGCCATTGGTGTAAAGATTTGAGGTGTGTTCTATGTCCCAAGCTGATGATATTAAGCTGGAAAAATTCTCTTCTGGCGTATTGAATGATGCAAAGGAAGAGCTGACGAAGGCTACAGCCGATGTGGAAGATTTCCGCAAAAAGGAAATGCAGGGCACGGAAGAAAAAGTTTTGCATGAGGCTTATGATTTAATTCAAGCCAAAATCGCAGATATTCATACAAAACAAAGCCGCCAAGTCTCTCTTGCAGAGCTGGAAGGCCGTCGTAAACTTTTGTTACTGCGTGATCAAATGATGCAAAAAACATTTGATGAAGTAGCGGAAAAAATTAAAGCGTATACACAAACAGCCGAGTATTCTAAGTGGCTTTGTGATACCTTGCAGAAAAGCTGCAAAAGCATGCCAGCTGGCTCCTTGATTGTCCAAGTAAAATCTGGCGAAATTACGCCAAACGATCAAATGACCGCGGCCGCTGGCAGAGATTCCGTAGCTATTGAAGAATCTTCTAAAGTTACCTTGGGCGGGTTTATCTTAGTGAATAAAACAAAAGGTATTGTTGTGGACGAAACATTGGATCAAAAATTACACAACGAGGAAGACTGGTTTGCAGCCTCTTCCGGCTTGTCCATCGGAATCTAACCAAAAGCGATTAAAGTAGGTGAGAAAATGGGTTCCAAAAACGTAATCTATGGTATCAACGGTCCAGTTGTCACCGTGAGAAAAACAAAAGATTTCTCTATGCAAGAGATGGTCTATGTTGGCAACGCCAGACTGGTCGGCGAAATCATTGGGATTAACGACCAATTTACGACCATTCAGGTTTATGAGCAGACAACCGGCTTGAAACCTGGCGAACCAGTGTTTTCAACTGGTGCACCCATGTCGGTAACCTTAGGCCCCGGCATTATGACCAACATTTATGACGGCATCCAGCGACCCCTGCAGAAAATTCAGGAGGAATGCGGCCCATTTATTGAAAAAGGGCTGGATATCTCTCCAATTGATGTCGACAAAAATTGGGATGTTACCTTGACCGTTAAGGTCGGTGATGCGTTAACGGGCGGCTCGATCTATGCCACGTTACCTGAGACATCTTTGATTACACACAAATGTATGGTTCCCCCCAATATTTCCGGTAAAGTCATCTCGGTAGTCGAGAACGGTAAATATAAAGTAAATGACACGGTGGTCACCTTGCAAGATGACAAAGGCGAAAAACACAAGCTTACCCTTTGTCAGAAATGGCCAATTCGTACGCCACGCCCGTTTGAAAAGCGGATTCCAATTGACCGGCCATTAATTACCGGCCAGCGGGTTATTGATTCGCTCTTCCCCATCGCCAAAGGTGGCACCGCCGCAATTCCTGGTGGATTTGGTACCGGCAAAACCATGACACAGCATCAGATCGCAAAATGGTGCGATGCCGATATTATTATTTACATCGGTTGTGGTGAACGTGGGAACGAAATGACCGACGTTTTGCAGGAATTTGCAAAACTGATTGACCCGAAATCCAATAAGCCTTTGACCGACCGTACCGTGTTGATTGCCAATACGTCCAACATGCCAGTGGCCGCCCGTGAGGCTTCTATTTACACCGGCATTACCTTAGCAGAATATTATCGGGATATGGGATATGATGTGGCCATTATGGCAGACTCTACCTCCCGTTGGGCTGAGGCTTTACGTGAAATTTCCGGTCGTTTGGAAGAAATGCCCGCTGAAGAAGGATACCCGGCTTATTTGCCATCCCGCCTCTCGGCTTTCTATGAACGTGCTGGTTATATGAACAACTTCAATGGCACAGAAGGTTCGGTTTCTATTATTGGCGCTGTTTCCCCACAGGGCGGCGATCTTTCTGAACCCGTTACCCAGAACACCAAGCGCTTTATCCGCTGCTTCTGGGCATTGGATAAAAACTTGGCTTATGCAAGGCATTATCCCGCTATCAACTGGATTACCAGCTATAGCGAATATATCCCGGATTTGAAAGATTGGTTTGATAAAAATGTCAGCCCTGATTTCATCCGCGATCGTAATGAGATGAACGCTCTTCTTCATGAAGAAAGTAAACTCATGGAAATTGTAAAGCTCATTGGCGCCGACGTATTGCCAGATGACCAAAAGCTGGTTATTGAAGTTGCCAAGTTGATTCGCGTTGGATTCTTACAGCAGAACGCCTTCCACGCTGATGATACCTTTGTGCCGATTGAAAAACAGCTGAAAATGATGGAGATTATTTTGCATCTTTATCATCGTGCAAAAGAGCTGGTAACCGCATCCATTCCAATCAGTCGCGCTCTTGAAACCGGCCTTTTTGACAAAATTGTTAAAATGAAATATGATATTCCAAACAGCAAACTTGGAATGTTTGATGATTACAACAAAGAAATTGACAATGCGTTCGACAAAATTCTCGCCAACGCAAAAACAGCAAGCTGAGCGCCTTGTTGTTGAACCGGTTGATGGTTTGGCCTTTTGTAAGGCTTGGCTATTTACCCTTACACTTGCGTTTGACGTTTGGAGGTTCATATGAGTCTTGAATATATTGGCCTCAAGGAGATCAATGGTCCGCTGATTGCGCTCGATGGCGTTAAGGACACTTCTTTTGAAGAAATGGTGGATATTGCCCTTGACGATGGTACGCACAGAACTGGCCGTGTGATTCAAATTGAAGGCGAAAAAGCAATCGTTCAGGTTTTTGAAGGTACATCGGGCATTTCCCTTACCAATACGCACACCCGTTTTGAAGGGCATCCTATGGAGCTAGCTCTTTCTAAAGAAGTGTTAGGCCGGATCTTTGACGGTGTTGGACGACCAATTGATGGATTAGGCGCCATTTTCCCTGAACAGCGGCGCGACATTAATGGGAACCCAATCAACCCCGTTTCCCGTGTGTATCCTCGAAACTATATTCGTACGGGCATCTCCTCGATTGATGCCTTGATGACCCTGATTCGTGGACAGAAATTGCCGATTTTCTCCGGCTCTGGTCTGCCCCACAACGAACTTGCCGTTCAAATTGTACGGCAAGCGCAGATTGCAGCCGATGCAGGACAGGAGTTCGCCATTGTGTTCGCCGCAATGGGCGTTAAAAATGACGTGGCGGATTACTTCCGTCGGTCATTTGAAGAGTCTGGCGTACTGCAGCGCGTGGTGATGTTTCTTAACCTCTCCAATGATCCAATTGTTGAGCGTATTTTGACCCCTCGCTGTGCTTTGACTGCTGCTGAATATTTGGCCTTTGAAAAAGATATGCATATTCTGGTCGTGATGACCGATATGACCTCTTATGCAGAGGCTTTGCGTGAGTTTTCCTCCTCCAAGGGAGAAATCCCTGGTCGTAAAGGATACCCTGGCTACTTGTACTCTGATTTGGCTTCTTTGTACGAAAGAGCTGGCATGATTAACGGGAAAAAAGGTTCAGTTACCCAGATCCCGATTTTGACAATGCCGAATGATGATATCACACACCCGATTCCTGACCTTACCGGTTATATTACCGAGGGCCAGATCGTGCTTGACCGCAACCTTGATCAAACGGGAATTTATCCTCCTATTGGTGTGTTGCCGTCGTTGTCACGTTTGATGAAGGATGGGATTGGCGAAGGCTATACCCGCGCTGACCATTCCGACGTGGAAAATCAGCTCTTTGCTTCTTACGCCAAGGTGCAAGACGCCCGTTCATTGGCATCTGTTATTGGTGAAGAAGAACTTTCCGATATTGATAAAAAATATTTGGAATTTGGTCGGCAATTTGAAAAGCACTTTATCGGTCAAGGCGAAAACGAAAACCGTTCGATGGAGTTTACTTTGGACCTGGGTTGGAAACTTCTTTCCCTGTTGCCCAAGAGTGAACTGGACCGTGTAGATACGGCTATTCTTGACCAGTATTATAAAGCTGGCGCTGCTGAGGATCTTCTGAAGAAGGGGGAATAACGAATGGCAGAAAATGTTTTTCCTACTAAAGGAAATCTGATTGCCGTGAAGCGTTCCCTTGATCTTGCTAAACTTGGCTATGACCTGATGGACAGAAAGCGCAACATTCTTATTCGAGAAATGATGGGCTTGATTGACACCGCTAGCAAGGTCCAAGGAGAAATCAATGACACCTATAACCGTGCTTATATCGCTTTGCAAAAAGCAAACATCACCATGGGCGTGATTAACGAAATTGCAAGTGAACAGCCGTTAGAAAATGGTGTACACATTTCTTCCCGCAGTGTTATGGGCGTGGAAATTCCCGTCGTAACACTGGAGAAACACCCAGCTAAACCTTATTACAGTCTTTCTGGTTCCAACTCCCTTTTGGATGATGCGTATATTTCTTTTCACCGTGTGAAGGAACTGACTGCTGCATTAGCAGAAATTGAAAATAGTGTTTACCGTTTGGCAACTTCTGTACGCAAAACACAACGCAGAGCAAACGCCCTTCGCAACATTATTATTCCACGGTTTGAAAGTACTGTGAAATTCATCTCGGAAGCCTTGGAAGAAAAAGAACGTGAAGAGTTCTCCCGTCAGAAGATGATTGGGAAAACCAAGGAAAGAAAAAAGTTGGAAGAGACTGCGCGTGATTCTAGACGATCACACGCTTCCTAATATGAAAGCTACTGAGAAGAGACGTCGTTTCATTACGACGTCTCTTTTTTTCGCACATCGTGCGATTTTAAGCCCTCCGGCACTCTGCCTACGGGGGCTTTCCTGCGACAGCGTCCAGGATCCAACCTGGCAGGCACATCCAAGGCAGCAAGGTGAATCGGGAAATCACTCTGCTGGAAAAATACGCAACAAATACCCCGCTTAGATAAACATCTTTTCCAGCATGGATTTTTTGACGTTTTGCAACTTTTTTAGTTTTTGCTGTTGCAGAGTGATAGTATCGTCTAATAGTTTGAAAAAGTGACCGATACCTTCTTGTTCGGATGCACCAGGAACTACGACGGGTGTATCACGTATGGTCTTCAACCCAAGATTCCTAATGGTGGTTCCTGTTAAATTATTCAGAAAATGATTGAATACAGATTCGCTCTGAATAAGATAGTATGAGAATAGACGATGAAAATTCTTTGGCGTAAGATATGCAGCGCTCTTTCCAAGCATAATCTTTTCACCAGTATACCAGGCCATGTTTCCAATAGTGCCGTTTATTGAATATAAAAATGTATTCGTGTCCAAACCGCGATCATCATCCGATAAATCGACTGAGTCAACACGTTTCGTGTCATCAGTAATCACAATATGACCATCTCGAAGATTGTTTCCATTGATGAAATATGCGTCACCGGAATCAGAACATTTCGGCGTTCCATGAAGGCCATCCCCAATTCTGCAGAAAACGGAGGATAGCTCCCGCTCTTCCCAATCCCCCGTAAAGCCTTTAAAGCGAATAGCGGGCTTCTTTGTATTACCCATCATCTTTTCCCGTTAACAGTGATTTGAACGCATGAAGTCCTTTCAAATCGAACTCACTGCCATCCAGATCATCAATCATGGAGGCAAGCTGTGCTTCCGTTTCCTTGATTTGCGTTTCAATCTCCGCATAGGTGGTTTCGTATTTTTTGCTAAGGGCCTGCAGTTTTTTCACCAAGGTGTTTACGATCGAGTCCGGCAAACTTTCAAGGCCAGAAAGTAGAGGCCCAATCCACTTCAATTCCAGGAGGGTTCTCACTTGCTCCTCCGAGAGCGCTTCAATCGTCTCTTTGGTTTTGGCCTGTAAGTCTGCAGTATCTTTTTTGATCTGTGCTTTCAATGCCTTTTCGTCTTTGTTCAGCTTTTCGGCCTTCTCCAGCTTTTCCATAAACGAAAGGGTTTCCTCGGTTTTGTCCTCTTTGCGCAGCTCTTTCAGCTGCTTTGTGACTTCTTTGAAGACAAAGGCATCATTGGCATCGTTTAGTACCGCGGTATCTTTTTCCTCCTCCGTCATGGCGTCGATGATCTCCTCCAGTTCGGCGGGGATGGCACTAAGCTCCCTTTCTTTTGCCTTCAAATCAGCGTCGTCAGCAGAAAGCAACGTGGTCTGGACCAATTCAAAAGGAATGAGATGGCCAACCCAGCCTTCTTGAACCTCCTGCTCCTTTCCGCCTTTCTTCTTTAGGACAAGATGTGGATCCACTTTTTTCGCAGCATCCAGCCCTTCTGTCTGCAAAATTTCCAAATCATTGGCTATTGGGGTCCAATGATCGTCAAGAATTTGGTAGGCTTCATAGGGATCAATCAGCGGGACAGAAGCAAGCCTGCTAAAAAGATCATCACTGATCTTTTCTTCTTCCGTATTGATCGCAACAGTTGCCATACCATTAAGTAGCGTTTGCTTCAAATAAGCTGGAAGAGAAGACAACGTGTCCTGATAGGCAGATTCAAAATTCACCACATCGCCATTTTCTTTGATGGCTTTTTTGATGTCATCAACGGCAATGTTCACATAGGGGGTCCCGTTATCGGTAAAAAGCCGTTTTTTCAAGCCTGGGAACGCAGTCCAATACGCACCAAGTTCGTCTAACTCCGCTTTGGGCACCCCGCCGAACATCGAGGCATAGAGATCCCAGCTTTCCGCGCTTTCGGAGGAATCGACATAGCGAGGGATGTTCAGATTATATTCATTTTTCTGGATTTCCTCTCTGCTGACAAGCTTTGCATATTTGGACACACTGGCACGTTTTACAACGGTGTCAACGATTCTTTTAATATCGGAAGCGCGGAGTTTATTGTTTTTTCCCTCTTTAACAAAGCCTTTGGAAGCATCCACGATCAAGACATCGGAATTTTCTTTCTTTTGCTTCAGAACCATGATGATGGTCGGAATACCGGTTCCAAAAAAGATATTCGCTGGCAGGCCGATAATGGCATCAATATGGTTATCTTCAATCAGGTGCTTCCGGATTTCCCCTTCTTCTCCTCCACGGAACAAAACACCGTGGGGCAGAACAATGGTCATAATGCCCTTCGGTTTGAGATGGAATAGGTCATGCAGTAAAAAAGCGTAATCGGCTTTTCCTTTTGGGGCCAGTCCAAAGCGAGCATACCGTGGATCTGTTTCTTTATTGGTTGGGTCCCAAATCTGCGAATAGGGTGGATTGGAAACCACCGCATCCACATACAAAGGATTATAGGTATTGACCGGATCGTTTTCATCGAAATATGGCCAGTCATCCTCAAGCGTATCGGCATTTCTTGTTTTAATATTGGCCGGTTTGATCCCCTGCATGATCAAATTCATCCGGGTCAAGTTGTAGGTGTTTTCTTTCAGTTCCTGCGCATAATATTTAATTTTATTGGGATCACCAATGAACTTTGACACACTGCGCCCGATATTAATAAGCAAAGAACCCGACCCGCTGGTGGGGTCGTAGATTTCAACTTCCGACCTACCTTGCAGATGATGGGCAACAATTTCGGACATCACAAGGGATACCTCATGCGGGGTATAGAATTCTCCTGCTTTCTTTCCCGCATTGGCGGCAAAATTACTAATGAGGTATTCATAGATAAAGCCCAGCACATCGTAATCTTGCTTGCCGTCCATCGGAATATCCTTGATCAGTTGCAACAGTCCGCTGATTGCTTTGGTCTGCGCGCCAGAGGTGTCGCCAAGTTTGCCAAGGCCTATTTGCAGCGTATCTAAAACCCCATCAAACACTTCTTTATAGGTCGAACTAATCAACCGACTAAAAGCGGACAAGGCATCCCGCACATTGGAAACATCAAAATTCTTGCCCATCGCAACCCAAGTGGAAAACAAATTGTCATAGGCAATGAAATAGCCGATATTCTGCTGTACAAACTGTACCGTTTCTGTGTCTTCTTCAACAACTGTCGGCAGATCCTTATCGGTATAACCGCTCTCTTTTAGATACTTCACTTCCGTATCCGAAAGATACTTATAAAAAATGAAGCCGAGAATATAATCCTTATACTCATTCGCCTCAATCTTTGAGCGCATTTTATTGGCAGATTCCCAAATTTTATTGGCTAATTGCTGTTTATTCATCTCATTCCGTTCCTTACTCGATGTTCAAGGCAGTAGAGCACACTCTAAAAGGAAAACTCGCTTTGCCTACTGCTCTTCTCCTTTTTATGCGGTGATCGCACAACGCACGTTTTTCTCTATGGTCTCCATTATACAGGGCAACGCCTACGCATTCAAATCGACCCGATAATATTTGTGCAAAAATATACTGTAGACCCCCGACTCATTTTCTTTTGAATGGACAAAAACACCGCTTTGACGGACAGCCTTCCTGTTCACCGCATTTGTTCCCCGCTCTGCTCTTTTTAGGCCGTGGAGAAC
>DOXU01000256.1 GCA_003518885.1 Oscillospiraceae bacterium | reverse complement strand
CTTTCTGATTCAGGCTCTTACAGATATTTATGAAAGTGCTGTCTGGACCCTGTCTTGGTACAAATGATTATTGTGTCTGACAAGGATATCTATATTAGATACTGAGATGATTTTGTTTATGTGTAGGGTAGGTGATGGGGGATATGTTTAATATTTTCGATAAAAAATATAAGTCGATTGTTCGTCTGGCAAATAAAAAAAGAGATGCAAAATGTTGGGATGAAGCTTCAAAATTATATGGTCAAGCTATATCTCTGATGGGCCTAAATAAAGATAGTTTTCGATATCTTGTTCAGCAAGGTAATTGTTTGAAGGAAGCTGGAAAATTTGATCAATCTTTAGAAGTTTATCAAAAGGCTTCTAATATTTCTGATGATGATTCAGATCTTCATCTTCAAATGGGTCATTTGTATAAACTTATGAATAGAGATAATGATTCGATGCGCGAATATCAAAAGTCTTTCAATTTGGATCCCAATAATATTTGTGCTCAAGAGGAAATAGAAAAGTCTGGAGGACTTGCTATTGTAAGAAAATCTGCACATCTTAATGAAGACAGTAAGGATATTCATACAATATGGCTTGATGTTACAGACTTTGTTGTTTACGTAAAACATAATCAAAGCTTAAGTGGTATTCAGCGTGTTATTGCTAATTTAGCTTTATATTTAAAAAAGGCAGATATCCCAGGTTATAGGATTGTTGCTGTAGTTCCTGAATATGATAATTATAAAATATTTTCCGTCTCGACACGATGGTTTTTAGATTTAGTTGAGGTTTTTGACCAAATAGATGTTTCAAGGAAACATATCGACCCACTACTTCAAAAGGTTATGGATAGTAGGGTACAAGTGTTCCCTAAAAAAAATGATATCTTTATGGTTGCGGGAGCTTTTTGGATTTATCCACATTATGACAATATTATGCATCTTAGGCATATTGGCATGCGTTTTGGGTTGTTTATTCATGATCTTATTCAAATCCGTATGCCAGAATATGTTGCTCGTGATGCAACAGATAAATTTAATATACAATTCTCAGATGTGCTAGATATAGCTGATTTTATATTGGCAAACTCAGAATACGTTGCAGAAGATATTAGACAATTTATTGATGAACGAAAAAATTACTCACTTCCGATAGAAGCCGTAGTCTTACCAACGGAGCTACGATCAAGCGATACTAATATTGCCATACAAAATCAAGAAATTTTGGATATAGCCAGAACGGATTATGTTATTTCTGTATCAACTATAGAAGTTAGAAAAAATCATAAACTTCTAATTAAAACTTGGGAAAAATTGCGTGAAGAGTTTGGTGATAATACTCCAGCTTTAGTGCTTGTTGGAAAATGGGGCTGGGAAATAGATGATTTCAAACGCTATGTTGAAGAAAAGGGTTACATTGGAGATTGGTTATTCATCTTTAATGGAATTTCTGATCTAGATATGGAGTATTTATATAAACATAGTATGTTCTCTATTTACCCGAGCTTTGCTGAAGGATTTGGATTACCTATCGGAGAAAGTTTGGTTTATGGTATCCCCTGTATAGCTTCTGAAACAACTTCTATGCCTGAAGTGGGTGGCGAGTTTGTTCGTTATATAGATCCATTTGATTGGGAAGCAAGTTATCCAACTATTAGACAAGTTATTGCAGATCGTGATGATTTAAAGCAGTGGCGCGAATGGATCCAGAAAGATTTTCATCCCAAAACTTGGAATCAGTTTTGTGAGGAATTCTACAATGCTATAATGAGAAATGCACAAAAACTTTACGATGTTCCTCCGTGTGCGAACTGCCCAATACCTGAAGGTAAATTTATTTTAGGTGGATCGCACGATATTCTTAATATGGCACGACGGAACGAAAAGATTATTACTTTTCGGTCAGCACGACAGAAATGGTGGTTGCCAGCTAATCATTGGGGAGCTTGGACGCAGCGTAGACGAGCTGAAATTCAATTTATTTCAGAGTGTGCTGCTGGAGAAATAATTGATATTTTTATTCGCCTACATCGAGAAGTAAGCAATGAAAGTGATCCGATTGCTATTCTCAATGCGGGAACAGGAGATCATGCGTTTCGTCTATCCGAGCATCCGACGTTATTTAAGTTGTCTGGTATTGTTACTGATGGAGGGGTAGTTAGAATTTATCTTCTTGGTAGAGGAAAATTTCCTTCTAATGAACGTTTTATTGGCTGGAGTGGTATCGCTTATTGCCGCCAAGGAAATGCCGAAATGCTGACACGTACTATTGATTCGATTATTCAACCAGGATGTTTGCCTTCTGCAATACCGTTTGAAACTACAACTACAGTGGAACTAATTTAAATTATTTTCAAAATCATCGTCATATAATATTTATATGACGATGATTTTTATAAACTATATTATTTTTACTTTTTCTGAATTATGAACGCGCGTAAACGTCTTCGAGACGCACAATGTCATCTTCACCAAGATAGGGACCGGATTGAACTTCTATAAGAGTGAGAGGAATTTTACCCGGGTTTTCAAGTCTATGGACAGCGCCAAGCGGAAGATAAATACTCTCGTTTTCTCGGACTAGAATGTTGTCGTTATCCCGGGTCACAATAGCGGTACCAGAGACGACAACCCAGTGTTCGGCACGATGGAAGTGTTTTTGCAGGGAAAGTTTCTGGCCTGGTTCAACGTGAATTCTTTTGACTTGGAAGCGATCTCCTTCAATAAGGCTTTCATAAAAGCCCCATGGCCGGTACATACGATTGTGTTTGGTCGCTTCTGGACGTCCGGCTTCTTTAAGACGTGTCACCATCTTTTTAACGTCTTGTGCACGATCCCGGTGTGATACCATAACTGCATCACCTGTCACGATGACAATGAGGTCTTCTACGCCAGTTGCTGTGGTAACCATACCTTCCGAGCGCACATAACAGTTCTTCGTGCCATCAAGAAAAACGTCCCCAAAGATTGCATTACCATCATCATCCTTGGGTGTGATCTCCCAAACAGCATCCCAACTACCAATGTCAGACCACCCAAAAGAGGCAGGTACCACAGCAGCAACCTTTGTACGCTCTGCTACGGCATAATCTATTGAAATATCAGGACACTCTTTAAAATCTGATGCCGCCAGCCGTTCAAAATCGTGATCAGAAACACGGTTTTGAACGGCTTCTTTTACATGGGAGAAAATTTTTGGCTCAAAGGTTTCGATTTCTTGCAGAAGAACGCTAGCTTTCGCAATAAACATACCAGAGTTCCAAGAATATCGCTCATCCTTTACAAGTTTTTCAGCACGAGCGGCATCGGGTTTTTCGATAAATTGCTTAATGTGGTAAGCACCCTCAACAGATTTCAATGCGGTTCCACGCTCAATATAACCATACCCTGTTTCTGGTTTGGTAGGGCGGATGCCAAAGGTTGTAATGTAACCTTCAGAAGCGGCCTGAGCGGCAGAGTTAAGTGCTTTTTTCAGAAGTTCCTGATCTTGAATGGCCGCATCGGCTGCCATGATCCACAAAATGGCATCAGGGTTTTTCTCAGCAACCAGAAAAGCTGCTGCAGCAATCGCTGGTGCAGAATTGCGAGCAACGGGTTCCAGCAGAATGTGGCTATCCGTAATACCGATTTCACGAAGTTGTTCCGCTACAATAAACCGATGCGCTTCATTGCAGATTACAACAGGATTGCCTAACTGTGCGTTAACGCCACACATTGCTGTTTCTTGCAGTAGGGTCTTGTCGGAAAGAAGTGGCCAGAACTGTTTTGGAAAACAGCTACGAGAGACCGGCCAGAGGCGACTACCTGAACCGCCAGAAAGAATGACGGGCACAACAGTACTGGATACAGAATTTATTATAGCAGATTGAGAAGGCATGGGAAAATAGTCTCTCCAGAAAAGTGAAGGTGATAAGCTACTGAAAGAATAGAGTATGTATTACGTAAATTTTGCGCCTTAGGCGCGCCATTTGGCAACACGGCTCATTCCAAGTGCTAAAAGGGTGTCTGCCCGTTCGGGTGTGTTTGCTTCAACATAAACCCGTAATTCCGGTGCATTGCCAGAGGGGCGCAGGTGGATGATATCTCCGCTCTCAAATGTCATGCGCAACCCGTCTGTTTGATCGATGTGTTTCAAGGCACCACAGGCTTCCAAAAAACCGAGTTCCTGTAATTCGGGAGTGATATTTTCGCGCAAGGTATCAATTTTTGCACGACTTTGAGCTGTCGGTATTTCTGCCAAACGATCGCTGCGGGTGAAGCGGGCCGGCAGGGTTGCAAGAAGTAAAGCAAGGTCGTTGCCATATTCTTTTGCGGCAACAAGCGCGCACAGAATTGGAAGAACAGCATCCCGCGTAGGGAGAGGCTTGAGTGTTCTGCCATTTTTTTCAGCATTTGTAGCAAGCAGAAATCCACCATTGGCCTCATAACCAACGGAAGGCGCGAAGCCATTTTTTGCCGCCTGCATCATTTCAGCAATAACAAAGGGGGAGCCGATGGCTGTCCGACTAATAGTTTTGGTAAACGCAGCTTCTTCCAATCCGGTATTGCTGTTAACGGGCGTAGCTACGGCTGCCGCGCCAAGATATTGCGCTGTTAGGATGCCGAGCACATCACCACGCATCCAATCACCGTAACGGTCTGCTATCAGCGGACGGTCTGAATCACCATCTGTTGTGACAATGGCATCGAATGTTTTGGAGGCTGCCCATTCACGTGCTAAGGCAATGTCCTCTGGACGTACAGCTTCTGTGTCTACGGAAACGAAGTCTGCAGATCGGGCGAGAGGGAGAGCTTTGCCTCCAAGTGCTTCAATAATGGTGACAAGGATATCCCGTCCTACAGCAGAGTGTTGATAGACACCAACTGTGAAGCCCGAAAGTGCATCCGAGCCAAAGAAATCGCGGTAACGGGCAACGTAATCCGGCACGACATCCGTAAGTGGAGGAATTACGATATCATGTTTTAGATTACCGGTTGCATCAAACCAATCTTCTGGGAGAGTGACATCCTGCGCACGCATGGGAATTTCATCACTTTTTAGGAATTCTCCATGTGCCCGATTGAATTTGATTCCGTTGCGATCTGCAGGAATATGGCTACCTGTTACCATAAGGGAAGGAATACCTCGCGTAAAAGCATGCAGGCTTAAAGCGGGAGTGGGAACAAAACCACAGAATACAGGTTTACCGTGCATCCAGGTAATTGCTGCGGCGCAGGCGCGCAAAATACGTGGTGTGCTGGGGCGTAAATCACCGGCAATGGCAATAGGCGTGCCGACGGAAAACTCATTAAGGGTTGCCAGGTATTGAAGATAGCCAACGGTATAAGCAAAGCATAGGGAATCAGTCATGGCGCTTACAAGGCCTCGCGCACCGCTTGTGCCAAAAGCAACACCAGAATGTGCCATCCAGTCCGCTATTTTCATTCTTAACTACTTTCTTCATTTACTGCTGAGAAAAATCATAAGTGAATGATTTTATTTTAGAAAGATGGCAGACGCTAAAATTTTAATACAATCAATTTTAGC
>DOXU01000174.1 GCA_003518885.1 Oscillospiraceae bacterium | reverse complement strand
AGATGAGCGCGCACGAATTGGCCAGTTTGATCATGGATATTTCTTTACACGGGTTTGCAGCAGCGGTCAGCAATTCTATTCCTCATCATGATCAATGATGTAAAGACAGGTTCACTTAATAAAAAGGTTTTGCTTTCCAAATAGAAAGGTATAGCTTTATAAGGAAGAAAAAAACAAATGATAACCATTGGAAGTATGGGATGATGGCGGAAGGCCCTAAAATAATGGTTGGAATTTTTTGATTTTGTCCGGAGAAGAAAGAAGGAAACATAGAAGGTTTCCCTCAGTCTTTTAACCGATGGTGACCTTCTATGTTCTTCTTTCCCATTAGAAACGTGTATGCGATTCTGGGGAAGATGATTTTGGAAAGTTGTTTATGCTTTTTTAGAGTAAATTTTGACTGTTAGCGGGATGAAGATGGCGGCAATGATACAACTGATGGCAATGGTGGCAAGAGCGTCTCCGCTGAAAGTCCCACGATTCGCTAAGTCTTTGAAGGCGCTGACCAAATGAGTAACAGGGTTTACTTGTGCAACAACTTTCAACCAGTTTGGCAGTGTGTTAATGGGAACAAAAGCGCTGGAAAGAAAAGAAAGAACCATTGTCAACATCATGGAAACAGTAGAAATGGTCGAAGAAGATTTGAACAATAAGCCGACTAAGGCAAAGATCCAGCTTAATGCCCAGCTAGCAAAAACCGTGATGAGAACGGCAATGAGCAGCCAACCAAAACCGGCCTGGGCTCTCCAACCAATCAAGTAGCCTGTGCAAAGAGAAATGACAGTGGCAATTGCGTAGCGAGCCATATCAGATAACAAAAGACCGGCCAATGGGGAAATTCGAGCGATAGGCAATGACTTGAAGCGATCGAAAACGCCTGTTTCAATATCTTCCCGTAGCTGTGTTCCAGCACCTGAAGAAGCACTGATTAATGTTTGAATGAGGATGCCTGGCACAATAATGGGCAAATAACTTTGCACATTTCCTGCAATGGCGCCTCCAAACAAGAAACTGAACATAATCATGAAGATGATCGGCATTAAGGTTACATCGAATAATTTGTCAGGGTTGTGTTTGATTTTTAATAAGTCCCGCTTTGCCATGACCAAAATATCGGTGATGACACTTTTGGGGCCAACTTTTTTATTGTAAGTGACGGGTCGAGCTTGATAGGATAGATCCATTTTTGTTCTCCTTACGGTCTGTGTTGAGGAAAAATGATTTGTTTGTTACGGGGATTATTTTCCGGTGATTTCTAAGAATACTTCGTCCAAGGTGGGCTTGCGAACAGAAAATTCTTGAACAGGGATGTCTTGATGGTCAAATTCCACCAGCAACTGGGTCATGATTTTGGTGTCTTGCAGTTTCACTGTGAGTTTATTTTGCTCGGGAAGAATGGTAGCCGGCTTTTTGGCGATTTTTTGAACAATAGCGCAGGCTTTGTCTGCTTGATTTGACTGTCCTAATGTGATTTCAAAATAGGTTTCTCCAAGATGCGCTTTTAGTTCATCGGGAGTGCCCTGGGAAACGATTTTTCCTTGATCGATAATGGCAATTCGATCTGCTAATTGATCGGCTTCATCTAAATATTGAGTGGTTAATAAAATGGTGGAACCATCCTTGACCAATTGACGGATCACATCCCACATTTCTCCGCGGGTGCGGGGATCTAAACCAGTCGTAGGTTCATCCAAAAAGATTAAGGCGGGTTTTGTAATTAAACTGACTGCCAAATCTAGGCGTCGACGCATTCCACCGGAAAAATTCTTAATGGCCTTGTCTTTGGCATCCAATAAGGAAAATTGCTTTAACAATTCTAAAGAACGCGATTTTGAGGCGGATGAGGTTAAACCATTCAGGCGGCTGAAGATGATCAGATTTTCCATGGCGGTTAATTCTTCATCAACGGTGGCGTATTGACCAGTCAATCCAATCAAGTTCCGAATCTTGCTCGCTTCCGTTGCAACATTTTTTCCAAAAATCTGTGCTTCTCCAGAAGAAATGCTTGTTAAAGTGGCGAGCATACGTAAAAGAGTTGTTTTTCCGGCACCGTTTGGCCCCAGAATGCCAAAAATTTCGCCTTCCTTAACGGATAAGGTGACACCATCTACGGCGTGTTTTCCCGAAAAATTTTTGACGATATCTTTTGTATGTACTGCAATATTTTCCATAAGTGAAAGACTCCTAACGAAAGATGTGATGTTGTATTAGAAAGGGTACCTTACTAAAAAATATTATAAGGTCCCCTTATCAAAAAGTCAATAGATATATTTAAAAAAGTTCGGTAACCTGATAAAATAGAGATAAGAGAGGAGATCGTAATGACAGAAAAAAAGAAAACCGAAAAGCAATTGGATATGGAAGCATTTCGTACTTATATGGAGTTAAACCACTATATGATGCGATTTTTTTCGGAAAATCGGCATGGGTTATTCGATTTTGAGTATCGAAATCGCGGACAAGGGGAGATTTTGAATATTTTGGAGGATTGCCAAGAAATCTCGCAAAAGGAATTGGTCTCTCAATTATGGATGCAACCACAATCTGCCTCCGAAATGCTAAAAAAATTGGAGAAAAAGGGACTGATTGAACGGGAAAAGTCCCCGGAAGATCGCCGGATCTTATTGATTCGCCTGACAGATCAGGGAAGAATTGAAGCGGATAAAAAGGGAAAATTCGAACCATTTCTTTTAGACGGCTTAACCCCAGAGGAAAAAGAGCAGTTTATTCATTTGTTAAAGAAGCTATTAACAGAAATCAAGCCTAAGGTGAAGCATCCGCCACGGTTTGGAGGTTGGCATCACATACATTAATTTTAAGAAGAACATGGTTTACAAAGCGACAAAGCCAAGGTATCATTTGCATTTTTATTGAAAAATAATGTGCCAAAGGTGATGAAAAGGAATATACAGGTTATTTTTAAATAAAATTCCTTTCCGATTTTTAAAATTCCGATGAAAGAAACTTTGTAAATGATCCGGAAATCTTTTATTTGGTTGTGATAAAAAATATGATTTTTGGGAAAAGAAAAGCGCCCCTTGCCCATTGTGAGCAAGAGGTGCTTCTTTTGTGGAAATTTGAAGAGGAAAAAGGATGATCCCATTCTTTCCCTTTGTTTTTGGGCAAAAAAATAACCCGGTAAAGGGTTATTGATTAAAATAAAAATAAGCTTTTAAAAAGACATCATAAACACACCC
>DOXU01000211.1 GCA_003518885.1 Oscillospiraceae bacterium | reverse complement strand
TACCTCCATTAATTTTCCTATCGTTTTCCAAATATTGCCGTTCCAACACGGACCATCGTTGCCCCTTCTTCGATGGCAACTTCAAAATCGGATGACATCCCCATCGATAAAATTTGCATGTTTCTATTATCCAATTTTTCTAATGCATTGTCAACAAATAGTTTACGCATTGATGAAAAATATGGGCGAAGCTCTTCTTTATTTGTACGAATTGGAGGAACTGTCATCAACCCACGCACACATAAATGAGAAAATGGCGCTATTTTTTCTAATAATTCCGGCAATTTATCCGGTTCTACGCCGGATTTCGCCTCTTCTCCCCCAATATTGACTTCAACCAAAATGTTCATCACTAAATTATTTTTTTTTGCCTGTTTTTCAATCTCACTAGCAAGATGCACGCTATCTACAGATTGAATCATCTGCACTTTATCAATAATCTGGCGTACTTTGTTTGTCTGTAAATGCCCAATTAAATGAACATCCTGCCCACTTAATTGGATATCCGGCAGTTTGTTTAACAGTTCTTGTACGCGGTTCTCGCCAATTATCTGCGTACCACAATGCAAGGCTATATTGATATCGGAAGCCGGTTTGGTTTTGGTAACCGATACCAAAGTGATATCCTTCGGATCACGACCCGAAACACGGGCTGCCTGTGCAATGCGCTCTTGTACTTCCGCCAAATTTTCAGCAATTTCTTTTGCCCGGGCGGTTTCCTCATTATTGTAATAATTGTCCATCGTGTAAATCATCCCTATTCACAATAATTGAGTCGTCTACTTGTAGACGCTTTGTATCTGTGGTATCCACAGCAGATATCGTATAACCATTTCCGCTATATGACGGACTAATCGTACGAAAGCGGGCTGCGTTTCCATCTAATATATAAACGCCTTTTTTCCCATTGACCACATGGATATATTGATTAGCAATTTGCAACCCCGTATATTGTGCCAACTGAATCTGCACATTTTGCTTCCGTATAGTGGCCAAATTCTTTGTCATATTACTACAGGTAAATACAGCTGCATATTTGCCTTTCGCCGCATTTACAGAAAGTACAGTGGCCGGTACAGCGTCTTCGCTAGAAAGCAAAAAGCGTAAATCCACTTGCGAATGTACAGACAGTTTTTGCGCCTGATTTGCATTAACTAATGCAACCACATACCACTGAAATGAGGGCACAATTTTCCCAATCGCATCTTTTTCAGGCGTTGGGTTTTCCTTCAAAAGTTTCTCTACATCCGTTGGCTGAATGCTTTGAATTTTAGAAATATCATAAGCATTCTCATACCCATCAACAGAAGAAACAAAAGTACCCGTAGCCGGCGCGGTGATCGCTTTAGCGGAGCTTTTAATCTGACTTTGCAAAGTAGATACCTTATTTTGCAATGTTGTAATTTGACTATTAAAATCAGTAACGCTACCTGTCGCCAGTTGCTTATGGTTCATATAGTTTAATAAATCATCGCGTGCATCCGTTAGGCCCTCCAAATCAGAAGAGTCCGTTGTTTGGGCCAATTTGAGATAGCTCTCCTGTAACGCTGTATTTAAAACGCTAATATCAGTTGCCCCAGCAGTATTTGAACTGCCAATATTCTGTAAATTAGATACTTTAGTTTGCAGCGCCTGCACAGTCTCCGCGTTCTGTGCGTCCTGTGCAGTAGCGTACACATTTGCCACCGTACCATCCTGCGAAACATGTTCTCCATTCGTCCGCAAATAATCAACTACGCCCGAATCAGATTTTGTGATTAATTTGTTTTCCTGCAACGCAATAGAATTTACCGTCACACTATCACTTACCGTTGTAAGGGTAACATGCTGCGAACGAACTGAATGGTAAAACACTCGATATGCCTGAATTCCTACATAGGCTAACAGAAACACAGAGATTGCTATACGAAGCAACCATTTAAGTGGTTCACTCATTTCATACGACCTCAGACATCTTCTTTGGTAGAGGCATCCAAAATGGAAACGGGCCGCACAGGGATCACTGTGGAAATTGCGTGTTTATAAACCAAATCTTGTTTCCCATCGCTCTCCAAAATAACGGTAAAATTATCAAAACCTTTTACCACACCTTTAAATTGATAGCCATTGGTCAAGAAAATGGTAACAGGGGTACGGTCTTTTCTCACTTGGTTAAGAAATACATCCTGTAAATTCAGCGATTTCTGCATCATGATTCCTCCAAAAATTCCTACCCAGTAACGGATTGCCTCGCATACATCAATTTTGACACGCGCCAGATCCTTCATTGCCAGATAAATACCGCCATTTTTTCAATACATAGATTCATTATAGCATAGTGTCTTTGAATTATCTATGGCCGCTATTGCTTGTTCATAAATTAAACCAAATTCCTTTTCGTCTGCATCAATCCAAAAGATATCCTTTGCACGATTTAACCAAGTAAGCTGTCTTTTAGCATAACGCCTGGTGGAACGTTTAATAGTATCTATTGCCTCTTCAAGTGTTTGCTCTTTTCTCATATATCCTGCTAATTCTTTATAGCCAATGGCCTGGGACGCCGTCATCTCTTCAAAATTCGAATGAGATAACAACGCCTTCGCCTCATCTAACAATCCTGCTTCCATCATGGCATCCACACGCGCGTTAATCCGCTTATAAAGTGTTTCGCGCTCTGCAAACCGAATGCCAATCTTAAACGCATGATAAGGAGAAGGAGCCAATTCAGAACGTCTTTGCATCTCGCTCATTGTCATGCCAGCTGTCTCGCAAACCTCAATTGCACGGATAATACGCCCCAGGTTATGCGGATGCAATTTGGCCGCAATTTCTGGGTCCATCGCTGCCAAACGCTCCCATAGTACCTTCTCCCCTTTTTCTGAGGCCTCTCGTCTGAGTTCAGCCCGTAAAGCATCATTCCTCCCTCCGGGTTCAAATTTACGACCGGACAACAAAGAATCGACATATAGACCGGTCCCGCCCGCAATCACAGGGACATGCCCACGGGCATGGATTTCGGCGATGCACGGCCCCGCCATCGCAACATAATCAGCAACACTGCATGAGGCTGATGGATCCAAAATCCCGATCAGATGATGCGGCACTCCTTGCATTTCTTCCGAAGTGGGTTGCGCCGTACCAATCGGCATCCCCCTGTAAAGTTGCATTGAATCGGCTGACACCACTTCACCATGGTAACGTTGTGCAAGAGCAACCGCCAATCTTGTCTTGCCACTAGCAGTAGGTCCAACCACGGTAAGTACAGGAATTTGAGTCAATCGTATTTCCTTTCCATCAAACTGATACCTTATCTATCCCAAACGACCAAATTGTTTTTCTATCTCTTTTTTAGTAAGAACAAATGCAACGGGTCGGCCATGCGGACAATAGCGTACATCGTCCAGCGCCAATACGCGTTCAGCTAGCTGCTGCGCTTCCTCTGCTCCTGTTTTGTCCCCTGCCTTAATCGCCGCACGGCACGCAATAGAATGAAAAAGCCAATCCATGCGATCAGGAAGTACTTCTTTTTTAGAGACAATGAGTTTTCCTGCAATTTCTTCCACGGTAGGAACAATATCTTCCTCACGTAAATAGGTGGGGGCCGCACGTACCAATATCGTTAACCCACCAAAATCATCCACTTCAAATCCCGCATCTTTCAATAATGGCTTGTTTTCCATAATAGCCGCATACTCTTCTCGTGAAAGTGTAACGGTGTGCGGAGAGAGTAACATTTGCGCCGCTGAGCTTCTTTTTTTCTTCAGTTCTTCATATAGCAAACGTTCATGTGCTGCATGTTTG
>DOXU01000105.1 GCA_003518885.1 Oscillospiraceae bacterium | reverse complement strand
GCTTTGATATAAGCTTTACATAGAAAAAATCAAAAGAGAGTACGCCACCACACAGGCGTACTCTCTTTTGATTTTCCCCCACAGTTTGTGATGGGGGTTGGTCGCACAAGACATCCTATTTTTTGTATTGATCCTAGGTTTTTCCTTTTACATGGGAAAATACATGATATTAGGGTGCTTATCCACTCTTTTTACCGTATTGCTCTTCTTTTTCCCGCCAAAACATGGTAACATTATACAAAATGAATGAGAAAGAGAATACCCATGGTGAAAAGGAGAACACTTTGAGTACACGGAATCCCCAAAATACACGGAACCCGCGGAATCGACAAAATGTACGAAAACCACAGCATGCACAAACCCGGCAAGACCTCCAAAAGGGACGCCATGCAGGAAAAATATGCGGAGAATGCGGTCACAGAAACCCATTTGGGCGGACCACCTGTCAAAAATGTGGCATTCCTTTTTCTAATGCGCAACCTGAACGAAAAGCAAAAGTCATCTCCGTCCTCTCTATTGTGGCCGGCATTGTGGCAATTTGCATTGTTTTGGGCGTTCAAAATACAGCCGACCAACCTATTCGACACTCTTACACGCTTTCCAGCTATTCTGCCCCCAAAGGGGGGACGGCAACCGAAACTCCCAGCACAGTTGCGGCCTTTAAAAAAGCCTACAACGCCGCTACTTTAGGGAAAAAATTAGGCAATCCCACCAAAGAGGAGGCAAGCGACAGCCAAGACGAAGAGGACGATTTTAGCGTGACCTGGACGTTCTCCTTTGGCAAAGGAATCGCCATTGCCCTTTATTCCGATGATGATGAGGGTTCCTTTGATCGGACCAGCCTTTATGCGGACACGGACAAAAACGGAAAGGTAGACCCTGAATTTTACAAGGCCGCACAAGCCATGGTCCATGTGTTCACACCAAATGCAAAAGTAGAAAACACCCTGGAAAAATTGGGCGTTCGCACAACAGTGGATCCGAAAAAGAAAATTTCCAATGATATGAACGGAGACGTGATCAGCTACTGGTTCGGCGTCACACCCCTCTCCTCCGGCGGCGCTTTTGTTGATCTTTATACCGAAATAGACGCATCCGATACGGACACAGATGAATAAAAACCAGCGCGGTGCCCGCGCAGGCAAGCCACTACGGCGTTCCGCCTGCGTGGATAGGCACGACTCCTAAAACGACAGGTCTTGAAAGGGCTTACCATAATAAGCTAATATAATAAAAAGCCTGGCGCGGAGTCCGCGCCGACAAGTCCCTACGGCGTTCCGCCTGCGGGGGGAATTCTACCGAACTATATCTTACTGGGTTGTTTCTTCGTTTTGTGCTTACCATAATAAGCTAATATAATAAAAAGCCCATCACACAATGTGTGGTGGGCTTTTTTCTACAATGGTTACTGGACAGTTCCCCGGAGGCACAGAATGCCGAAGGGGCCTAAAAACGGACTGCGTCCGTTAGTCGCGACGGTAAAGATCCCGTGTATAGACCTTGTCCCGCACATCGTCCAAAACCGCATCATACCGGTTGGCGACAATAACGGCGCAACGATGCTTGAACATTTGGAAATCATGTTCCACCTCGCTACCGAAAAATGCCGTCTCTTCTTGCAAGGCAGGCTCATAAATTAAGATTTTGGCTCCCTTGGCCTTCAGCCGTTGCATGACCCCTTGAATGCTACTTTCTCGGAAATTATCACTCTTGGTTTTCATGGTCAGCCGATAAATGCCAATGGTTACGGCATTCTTTTGCGAACCATCCTCCGCTTGATACCCCGCCTTCTCTAAAACGCGATCGGCAATAAAATCTTTGCGCGTACGGTTAGCTTCGACAATGGCCTCGATGATGTTTTCGGGCACATCTTGATAATTTGCCAACAACTGCTTGGTATCTTTGGGCAAACAATACCCTCCATATCCAAACGATGGGTTATTATAATGCTGCCCAATCCGTGGATCTAACCCGATCCCTTCAATAATTTGCTGGGTGCTTAAGCCATGCACCTCTGCATAGGTATCCAATTCATTAAAAAAGGAAATGCGCAAAGCCAAATAGGTATTGGCAAACAACTTGACCGCCTCAGCCTCGGTTGTCTGCATGGACAAAACCGGAATGTCAGACTTGATGGCCCCCTCTGTCAACAAATGAGCAAAGGTATGCGCCGCCTCTTCTAACGCCGGGTCCGACACCCCCACAATAATGCGACTGGGATACAAATTATCATACAAAGCATGCCCTTCTCGCAAAAATTCAGGGCTGAACAAAATAGACGGATAGGCCAACTTTTCTCGAATATGCGCCGTATACCCCACTGGCACCGTCGATTTAATCACCAACACGGCATGCGGGTTTACCTGCTTAACCTGTTGGATCACCGTCTCGACCGAACGGGTATCAAAATAGTTTTTCGCTGGGTCATAATTGGTTGGGGTACTAATGACCACAAAATCCGCCTCTTGATAAGCCGCTCGCCAATCGGTCGTTGCCGTCAAATCAAGCGGTCGATGGGCCAAGTATTCCTCAATTTCTTTATCCAAAATGGGTGACTTTCTCTGCTGGATAAGGTGCACCTTTTCTGGCAAAATATCAACCGCTGTTACGGTGTGATGCTGTGCCAGAATGATGGCAACAGACAAGCCGACGTATCCGGTACCTGCTACCGCTATTTTTACTTTTCTCTTTGTCTGTTGCATAAAGTCATCCTTTCTTTTTGGCTCATTCTGTTAAGGCTTTGGGTTTCCTTTCAAAAAGAGCATGTAAAACCAAATAAAGTACAAACGCAATGATCATACTGGGGATAGTCGAACCAATAGGCAAATCAAGCTGAATAAACACATAATAAACGGCTGTGCCAACCGCTGCCGAAACTAACGCCCGCCAATTGAGTACGGAATGCGAATGATCCCCTTTTAACAAGAAATAATCAGTCAACACAACGGCAAAAACAGGGGCAAAAACCGAATCAATGGCATACAAAAAGGTTTGGTAATGATCCATAGGGAAAAAGATGGCCACCACGGTTCCCACGCCACTGACCAGGATAATTAACAACTGTTTGGACAATTTGGGGGCAATATTTAAAACCGACATGGCTGCAGAATACACATCCAAATACGTTGTGGTGACAGTAGCCAAAACCACGACCACAAGGCCAACAACGCCAACGCCCAACTGCACCAGCACACCGGTAAAATCAGCAGCATTGGTAAACAGGCTTGCGGCCAAGCCAATAAAATACATGAAAGCACTTCCGGCAAAATACCCGATCAAACTGCCCCAAAAGGCACCTTTTCCACTTTTGGCGTTCATTGTATAATCGGATATGAGCGGCAACCAAGAAAGTGGCATGGCAATACTAAATTCCAAGGCAGCCCCAAAAGAAAGAGGGCCAGCAACTTTTGTCAACGCGCCTTGATGGTTATGAATCATCATGATGAGAATGACCAAACTAAGGGCAACCAACAAAATAACGGCAATATTATTGATATGTTGGAAGCCTTTACTAGCAAACAAGACCCAAACCGCAACCAAGATGCCCAGGCCAATGACGGTCAAAATACACACAGAACCGGACTTTTGATCGAAAATGTCCGAAACAGAGCTGGAACACTGGATGAGCATGACCGAAGTCCAACCGATCAACTGCACAATATTCAAAATGGAAATAAGATAGGAACCAAACCGCCCAAAGGCAAATCGACTTGACTGCAAGGCCGACGTCTTTTTTTGATACCCAATCAGACCGGTCGCGGCCAAAATTAAACAGCCAATGACATGCCCAATGATAATGACGGCGATCCCTTTTCCCAAACCGAGCGGCCCAATCAGGCTTCCTGTCATAATCTCGGCCAGCGAAATGGCCGCGTCTGCCCACAAAAGGAACAAGCCACTTGTCTTCATTTTGTTTTCATTCTCCAAAGAAAAACACCTACTTCTTTCATTCTATCTTTTTTCTCTTTTTATGTCCACCGGACGCAGTCCGGGTTTAAGCCCAAAGCAGCAAAGTAAAAACGGGAAATCCGCGCACTGGAAGACGGACAACTAGACGCAGCCCGGTTTTAGGCTTCAGGCTGAGACTCCTCGCAGGCAAAATGCCGGAGAGGCTTAAAACCACGCGATGCGTGGCCAAGGCAGCAAAGTAAAAACGGGAAAACCGCGCGCTGGAAGACGGACAACTAGGCGCAGGCCAGTTTTAGACTTCAGGCTGAAACTCCTCGCAGGCAAAATGCCAGAGAGGCTTAAATCCAGCTATGCCTGCCCTGCTTTTTTATAAAGGGCGTAAAAATGGTTGGTGGGCCCAAAACCCTTGCCGATAGGCAACGCATGGGCAATGGCCATATTCAGATAAGCCTTTGCCTCCTGCAGGGCGCGGGAAAGTTCATCCCCCTTCGCAAGGAGTGCCGCAATGGCCGAAGAAAAGGTGCAACCCGTCCCATGTGTGTTCTCCGTATCGATCCAGGCCCCTGTATAATAGGAAACAGTTTGTCCATCATAAAAGACATCAATGGAATCCCCGTGCGCATGCCCCCCTTTGATGACGACGCTTTTGGCGCCCATTTCTACCATTTTGGTGGCCGCCTTCTCCATTTGTGCTACTGTCTCTACGGGCATTCCCGTCAAGGCAGCCGCCTCATACCGATTGGGCGTGATGATACGCGCCAACGGAAACAACGAATCTACCAAGGCTTTTTGTGCCTCTGGTTGAATAAGTACCGCGCCACTTTTGGAAATCATGACCGGGTCCAGGACAATATTGGTCTCTTTGACTTTGCTTAAGCAAGCCGCAATTGTCTTGGCGATCTTGGCATTGGAAACCATGCCAATCTTAACCGCATCAATGGGGATGTCTTCATACAAACAGGCAATTTGCTCGGCAATGATCTGTTCATCCATCTCCCGCACATCCACAACCCCTTGGGTATTCTGTGCTGTAATGGCCGTAATGACACTCATGCCATAGGTCCCCAAAGCAGAAAAAGTCTTGAGATCTGCCTGAATTCCTGCTCCGCCACAGGAATCTGAACCCGCTATTGTGAGTACATGTTTCATTAGGTAAGCAATCCTCCTTTTTGTTTTCGCTATTTTTCCCATA
>DOXU01000144.1 GCA_003518885.1 Oscillospiraceae bacterium | reverse complement strand
CACCAAAAAGTCGGGAAGATTGAAAGTCTATCCGCAGTTAGCAACTATAGATATATCCAATAGTATAACATATTTAGGCAGCAATTCAATAGTGCCACTATTTCAAAAAACGGAAAAACGGCCATTTCTATTGTGTGAATTCTAAAATCGATATTTTATGAAAATTTTGCAGAATGAAAGCATAAATTATTTGTAAATCCAATATGGTAATATCGTGTGTTTTACGCAAAGGAGAACCGTGTATTTTATGCAGGAGGCGGCATATTTGAATTGGATAGATTTTATCTTAAAAGGTGTACAAATTGTTTTTTTAAATTTAGTACTCTCGGGAGATAATGTGGGAATTATTGCCTTGGCGGTGCGTGATCTTTCTCCACGTAAGGCAAAATGGGCGAATTTGTTTGGTGGAACAGCGGCCATGATCTTACGCGTGTTCTTTATCGCAATGTTAGGCTTTATTCTTTCTTTTCGTTTTTTACACCTCCATTTGATTGGGGGCATTCTTCTCTTATTTGTCACCTATCAGATGGTGCGAAAGGGAGAGGGAACAGTCAAAAATAAAAAAGTAGGCAGCAATTTTTTCAAGGCCGTTTTCTCTATTGTGATTGCAGATTTAAGTATGAGCTTCGATAATGCTTTGGCGGTTGCTTCGGTTGTGATGGCTGAGGGCGGACGATTGGATCCCCCTAAACTTGCATTGGTTGTCATTGGGCTTTTGGCCTGTGTTCCCGTTATCTTTTGGGGTGGGCAGGCAGTATCCAAACTTATGGGTCGTTTTCCCATTATCATTCATTTCTGTGCAGCAATTTTAGTCTACACTTCCATGGTCATGGTCTTTGAAGATGACTTCTTTGCCGTTTCGTCTTATAGCAATACAATTGGGATGATCTTGGGGATTGTCAGCGGCGTATTGACTGTAATTTATGGTCTGGTATCCCGCAAAAAGGACATACAGGAATGTAGGCCATGAAATAAAAGCTTGTTTCATGACCTGCAGAAAAATTTGTATTAGAGGTGAGAAATGGTGTTGTGTCCGCTGTGGAATAACAATTAGCGCGTGGTGGGTTTTATAGCCTTCATTCTGATTCTTACGTAATCAGCATACCATTTTTTCTCGTGATAAAGGGTGTCCCGCACTTGTTCCGTCGTGCGCTGTATCAGCTTTTTTCGACGTTCGGCTTCTATGGAGGCAAATGGATCCTTTATGAACATTTGAATCCAATCCGATAAGCCATTTGGCCCATTTAATGTTGTTAAGCGGTCAAATAGGACGGCGTAAGTAACTTTGAACCCGGCCTGTTCCAGCAGGGAGGCGTATTCCCCAATTGTCGGGAAATAAAAAGGCATTTGATAGGAGAGCCCCTGTTCTTGAAAAGCTACTTTCAATGCTTGATGGATCAAGGCATTGTTACCAGAACCGCCAAACTCAAATACAAATTGCCCTTTATCATTCAGTGCGCGATAGACACATTGTAGCATTTGCAACTGTTTTTCTTTCTTGATCCAATGAAATACAGCATTGGAAAAAATGATGTCGACTTTTGCGGGCAGCATGAAGTCAGTGGCATCTCCATGAAAAAATTGAAAATCGGGATACTGTCTGTGCGCAACTTCTAACAATTCCGCAGATGCGTCCATACCCATGGCGTGTAGGCCCATTGCGGACAATTGTTTTGTTAACGCACCGTTTCCACATCCTAAATCCAGGGCAGAAAAGTGGGGCTTTATTTCAATTAATTTTAGAACGTCATTTCCGTACTGATGTACAAAGGAAAAGTCCTTTGTGTATTTTTGCGCATCCCATTTTGTGTCCATTTAGCTCACTCTCCGTGTTTTATAAGATAGGGGGTGTTATTACGATCGTAAAAGTTATATAAAAACACAGCGGAGAATGTCAAATAAAAAACATTCTTTGCTGTGTTAAATGGTATCATTATTTTGAAAATAAAAGTAAATTATTCAATCAAATCATGGTTTTGCTTTTTTGTTTTTTTCTGCGGTCTTGCAAGCACTGCAACTTCCACAGTCACCACATCCTGGGCATCCACCGCTTGCATGTGCTTTCACTGTTCGGCGGATTGCCAACACGAGTAAAACAGCGATCACAACTAGGATTAAAATTGTAGGCAGATTCATATGATGCGCCTCCTTGCTGTGCAAGACCTTCCATAAAAAATCTTGCAATGATAAGTATGCCCTGCGCAAGAGTACTTATTGTCAGATGAAAAAACTTTAAACAAAAGATTAAACCACGTCAATACTTTCGGCTTCATCTTTACGAATAGATAACTCATAACCACGAACCGTGATTTGAATGGGGTCTCCAAGAGGAGCAACTTTTCGTACAAAAATTTTGGCTCCCCGCGTAATACCCATATCCATAATACGACGTTTTAAAGCGCCCGTACCATTTAATTTTTTTACAGAAACGGTGCTACCAGGTAAAATGTCTTTTAATGTCATATAAATTCCTCTTTTCCATAAAAAGAAGGCGATTGATTTTGAAGGCTTAAACTGTCATAACACGGCGGGCCATGGACTTGCTAATGGCAACTCTTGTCCCTTTGACCTTCACAATAACGTCCCCGTTCATCTCGGAGATAACACAGACATGTGCACCTTCCACTAGGCCCAGGCTTCCCAAAAAACGTTTCGTCTCATCTTTTCCACTGACAGATTGAACAGTGGCCTCTTTGCCGGCACGTACAAAACTTAAGGGAACACGTGGCCCGCCAGCAGAATGCGTATGGCAGTTTTCTGGAGTGACAGTGTCAGCATGATGCATGTGCATATGGAATGCTTCTGGAGCACCAGCATGATGCATATGGTGGGCTTTCGGAGCGACGGCAGTAAGATGTTTCATAAGGAAAACCCCTTTCCCATGGTTTGTGAACCAATATATAAAGAATAATAAGAATCACTATTTGTTTGCTTCATCTAACATTTTAGACTTTGTTTTTATATTTGTCAATGGTTAAATCCCATTTTGGGCTATTTTATAAGAACGGGAATGTTTTTGGCCAATATAATAGATAAAATGTTGCCAAATCATTTGTCGTTTCCGGCATTGGTAGCACAAATAAAGAATAGATAGGATGAATGTTCATAAATTGTCCGTTGAAATTTGAAGTATCTGCTATTATAATATAACATGCATAAAGGCAACCGTCGCGCAACTCTTTCAATATTCATGACGGAATCTTGCCCAATGAACAGGTATCTGTTATGTAGGAAGTGTTGATGTGATAGATCAAATTCACCGTTCAGCTGAAAACGTGGTTTTGTTTCCAGAGCAATCCAGAACCGAAAAGGCGGCTGTTGGCTGGTATTTGCGTTTTGGAAAACGCTTGGCAGATTGCATAGCTGCTTGTGTTGGCTGTGTGATTCTCTCCCCGTTGATGTTGGTGGCCGTTTTGGGTATCCTTTTTGAATCGCAAGGGCCCATTATCTTTAAGCAAGAGCGCCTTGGGCTAAATGGAAAAGTGTTTATTCTGTATAAATTTCGGTCCATGCGAATGGATGCGGAGGCAGGTGGTCCTACCTGGACAAAAAGGAACGACAATCGAGTGACAAAATTCGGTCATTTCTTGCGAAAATATCATATTGATGAATTGCCGCAACTGATTAATATTCTGCGCGGGGATATGTCATGGATTGGGCCTCGCCCTGAGCGTGCGTATTTTTATCATAAATTTGGGAAGGATATTCCCGAATTCTTGACTCGTTTGGCGGTAAAACCGGGTTTGACTGGTTGGGCGCAGGTTAACGGGGGATACGATATCGGTCCCAAAGAAAAGTTTTTGCTGGATAAACAATACATAGCCAAGCAATCCTTGCGGTTGGATGTGGTTGTCTTATTGAAAACAGTCTCCGTGGTTTTAAAGGGAAACGGTGCACGTTGATGTCCACTGATGGGTGACTTTCCCATCAAGGAGTAGAAAGGAAACCATAATGGGAAAAGAACCAGAGGGACAGTTAATTTCGTTGCTGGATGAAGAGGGACACGAACACGAATTTGAGCACTTGGCCACGGTCGAATACCAGGATTCCTCCTATGTTGGATTGCTTCCTGTTAATGAAGAGCCAGAGCAAATGCTTGAAGGGGATGGCGAGCTGGTTGTTCTGAAGATTGTTGCAGACGAAGAAACCGGTGAAGATGTTTTGGTTTCCATTGAAGACGAAGAAGAGTTTCGAGCGGTTTCACAAGAGTTTGAAAAACTTCTTGAGGAAGAATACGAAATTCATGAGGATGACGAACTGTAAAAAAGTCTTATAGAGACTATGTAGGATATTCCACTTGTATATTAAAAAAATTTGTGTATAATAGAGACAGAGCCCTGCTGTGTGCGTGATTCTATGGCTATTATAACCCTACAAGCATGTGAATAGGGAATCCAGCTCCTGCAGTGAATTGCAGACCTCCCGGCTTGCCGGAAGAAGGGAGCGTGAAGCTGCGGGGAAGACGCCCACCTGTATCAAAAACAGGTTATCATGTGCCGGAACACGGCTTGGTGGGGTTTCCTTTGAAATTTATATCTTTTATGATAAAAATGCACTATCCGTTTTGGCGGATAGTGCATTTTGGTATATTCAGCCTCTTTTGCGGAAAAATAGAATGAGTTTTCTGTTAACGAAAGAGGGAGATAGAGTGAAAAAGGGAATTGCGAGCAGCCTGGTTGGTTTGGCCGCAGGCGTATTAAATGGGTTGCTTGGTGCGGGTGGCGGTACGGTTATTGTTCCTATGTTGGAAAAATGCGGACTTGAACCCAAAAAGGCACATGCAACCTCTATTGCTGTTATTGTCCCTCTTTGTGCTATGAGTGCCATACTATATTTGCGACAAGGTAGTTATTCGGCACATGATCTTTTGCTTTATGTGCCAGCAGGCTTGGTTGGTGCTTATGTTGCTTCGTTGGTATTACCTAAAATTCCCGCCCTATTGCTGCGTAGGCTCTTTGGGGCGTTTATGCTGTATGCAGCTTATCGGTTGTTAATACGATGAGTGTGATTTTATTAGGGTG
>DOXU01000240.1 GCA_003518885.1 Oscillospiraceae bacterium | reverse complement strand
TATGCATGCAAAAATTGATCGAGACGGATGTATTTCCTGTGGACTTTGTGTGGATACTTGCCCAAAAGTATTTCGTATGGCGGATGACGGAAGTGCCGAAGTATGTGCGGATCCAGTTCCAAAGGATTTAGAAGGCAAGGCAAAAGAGGCAAAAGATGGTTGCCCGGTTTCCGTTATTTCAATAAGTAAATAAAGATTATGCAATAAAGGTAAACGGCGATGAACCGTTTACCTTTTATGCGTCTAAGGGAATCTTTTCAGAAGAGATAAGGATTTCTGAGTAAGGTAAAAATTTTTGGAATAAATGACTTGCGTTATAGAAAAAAGGGTTGTAAACTAAGAAGGGATAAAATTCATCTGATGGATTTATTTTCCTTAAACTTCTTTAAAATATACTTTAAAACAGAAAGAGGGCCGTTTTATGCATGCAAAAATTGATCGAGATGGTTGTATTTCTTGCGGACTTTGTGCCGGCACATGTGCAGAGGTATTCCGGATGGCGGACGATGGAAAGGCAGAGGTTTATACCGACCCTGTTCCAAAGAATGCAGAAGGAACAGCCGGGGAAGCAAAAGACGGTTGTCCAGTTGCCGTTATCTCTATTGATTAAGTAATAAAGTTGAATGATGTAAGAGCGGGCAGCTTTAAGGGTTGCCCGTTTTTTGCTTTCTATGGTATAGTTAAAGTGAGCCCTTTTTTTATTTTCATATGGACAAAATGGGTAAACGAATAAAAAAAGTCTGCCCCCGTTTATTTAATTAGACAAGAGAGCACCTGGGTTGAGGCGTGCATGGAAAAATTATCTATTGCGTCGCACTGTTTCAAGTATTAAAATAGAATATCAGTATTTTGCAAATCATTCAAACAAGCTATCAGGTCGCCTTAAAAATGGGGAACGATTCCTAAAGCACATGGAGTGAGAAGGTATTGTATGTCTGCTGTACAAGCATTGGAGACATCATTTGAAAAAAAGGGGCTGGTGATGGTCCTTACGGGTGATGGAAAAGGAAAAACAACTTCTGCCTTTGGACAGGCATTGCGCGCAATTGGTCATGGGTATCAGGTTTGCATGATCCAATTTATGAAAAGAAGAAAATATGGAGAAATTCTAGCAACGGAGAAATATTTGCCTGGCCTGACGATTATTCAGTCTGGTTTGGATAGCTTTGTTATAAAAGGACATCCATCTCCATCCGATCTTGATTTGGCTCAGAAGGGTTTGAAAAAGGCCAAAGAAATCATGAAATCGCAGGAATATTTTTTGTTGATTTTGGATGAGATTAATGTGGCCGTCGATTTTCACCTTATCTCGGAAACGGAAGTTTTAGAACTGATGAAAAGGAAGCCACCGGAATTGCATTTGTTATTGACAGGCCGTTATGCAACTCAAAAAATTATGGATGCAGCTGATATGGTGAGTGAGATCACACAGATTAGGCATCATTACGATAAGGGTATTGTGGGTCAAATGGGGATTGAATATTGAATAAAAGATGGATCGTTCCCAAATGGCAAACAGGAGGAAAGGCATTTGTTTAATAAAGATACACTTGAACAATCAGGTGCTTTACGAAGAAAATGGGAAGATGCGGTTAAAGAAACTGTTTCGAAACATGCTGATCAGAAAAAAGATTGGACTACAATTTCTAATTTACCGATAAAAAGGGTCTATGGACCCGAAGATATGAAGGAAATGGACTTTGAAAAGGATAGCGGATATCCTGGTCAATATCCGTTTCTTCGCGGCAATCAGCCCACAGGTTATCGAGGAAGAAATTGGACGTTTCGGATGTTTTCTGGAATGGGAACTGCAGCCGAGACAAATAAAAGATGGAAATATCTTCTTACTACTGGGCAAACCGGCCTAAGTGCAGCATTTGATATGCCAACACTGATGGGCTATGATACCGATTCACCTAAAGCGATGGGGGAATGCGGAAGGTGCGGCGTAGCAATTGATACAATTGAAGATTTTCAAGAACTCGTGGAAGGTATTCCTTTGGGGAAAATTAGTACTTCCATGACAATTAATCCACCGGCTACCGTTCTTTGGGCAATGTATTGCGCTTGTGCAGAACAGCAGGGTGTTCCCCTTACCAAAATCAGCGGGACAATCCAGAATGATATGCTTAAGGAATTTATTGCGCAAAAAACATTTCTTTGCCCTCCAGAACCATCGGTCAAATTAATTAGTGACACCATTGAGTTTGGAACTAAATATGTGCCCAAATGGAACACGGTTAGTATCAGTGGGTACCATATCCGTGAAGCCGGGTCCAATGCAGTGCAAGAGCTAGCGTTTACTTTAAGAGACGGCATTGAGTATGTTGAAGATGTCATTCGTCGCAAGGGACTGGATGTGGATGAATTCGCGCCGCGTTTGTCCTTCTTTTTCGATGCACATATTGATTTCTTTGAGGAAATTTGTAAGTTACGCGCGGCACGGCGGATGTGGGCGCGCATTATGAAAGAACGGTTTCATGCTAAAAATCCGCGTTCATTATGGATGCGTTTTCACACGCAAACAGCGGGGTGTTCCTTAACAGCACAGCAGCCTTATAACAATGTAGTACGGACGGCAGTGGAGGCATTGTCTGCAGTTTTAGGTGGGACACAATCGTTGCATACTAACTCATTGGATGAAGTTCTGTGTTTGCCTTCCGAACAGGCTGTGCAGATTGCCTTGCGCACACAACAAATCATTGCAGAAGAGACAGGTGTCACCAACACAATCGATCCGTTGGGTGGTTCTTATTTTATTGAGACGCTGACTAATGAGATGGAGGAAAAGGCATGGGAATACATTCATAAAATTGATGATATGGGTGGCATGATTCCAGCAATCGAAAAAGGATTTCCACAGATGGAAATATCGGATGCCTCTTATCGCTTTCAGCAGCAAATTGATGACAAAGAAAAGACGATGATTGGGGTAAATAGGTATAAGGATGAAAAGGAAAAAACAGCTGTTCCCATTCTTGAAATTGACGAGACCGTCGAAGAAACCCAGCTCAAAAAATTGGCGGATGTAAAAAGACGTCGTGATAATCGCAAGGTACAAAGCTGCTTACAAGATTTGAAGTCTGCCTGTAAAACGGGAAAAAATGTAATGCCATTTTGTATAGAAGCGGTTAAAAATAAAGTATCGGTTCAGGAAATTTGTGACGTCTATCGGGATGTTTATGGAGAATATCGTGATCCGGGGATTTATTAATTGGGAGCTGAATAGATAAATGAATCGAAAAATTCGTATATTACTTGCTAAGCCTGGACTGGATGGACATGACCGCGGAGTCAAGGTTTTGGCCAGATGTTTTCGCGATGCAGGTTTTGAAGTGATCTATACCGGCTGCCATCAAACACCGGAGGAAATCGCACTAACGGCGATTCAAGAAGACGTGGATGTTGTGGGTTTAAGTTGCCTATCTGGTGCACATAATGCCTTGTTTCCGGCAGTGGTTAAGGATTTGAAGCAAAATGGGGCAGAAGATATTGTTGTGTTTGGCGGCGGTATTATTCCGGAAAAGGATATGCCTTCTTTGCATAAAGCGGGTATCCAGGCGATTTTTACACCAGGGACGCCTATGCAGGCGACAGTTGACTGGCTCAATGAACATATTACGCCGAGGGATTAAAAATGAAGGAATTGAGTAAACGAATTATAGAAGGCGATGTGCGTTCAGCATCTCATCTTATCCGTAATATCGAAGATCAAATGCCGGGTACAGACGATGTGATGCGGGAACTCTTTACCGTAAAGAAGGATACACACGTTATTGGATTTACTGGTTCGCCGGGAGCGGGGAAAAGTACGTTGACTGATGGTTTGATTACTGCGTACCGTAAATTAGATAAAACGATTGGGGTACTAGCAGTTGATCCTAGCAGTCCATTTTCCGGTGGTGCCATCTTGGGGGACCGTATTCGTATGGTTCAGCATGCGACAGATAGAAAAGTGTTTATGCGCAGCCTGTCAGCACGTGGTTCGGCCGGTGGTCTCTCTAAGGCGGCCGGTGAGGCAGTTCAGATTATGGAAGCCATGGGTAAGGATAGGATTTTAGTAGAAACCTGTGGAGTGGGACAACAGGAAGTGGATATTATTGACCACGCCCACACAGTTGTTGTTGTTCTGGTGCCCGGTATGGGGGATGAGGTGCAGACAATAAAGGCTGGCATTATGGAAATTGCAGATATCTTTGTAATCAATAAAGCCAATCGTGATGGTGCTCAAAAGCTCTATCGCGAAATATCGGCGATGCTGGCTTCCTCTCCTTCTAACAAGGAGGCACCGGAACGCAGATGGAAAGTACCTATTGTTATGGTGGAAAATCTGAACGATCACGATAAGTTCCAACAAAGTGTGGAGACCTTGCGCGAAAAATTGGATGAACATTATGAATATTTGATCAAGAATCATCTTCTAGCAAACAAGGCACAGCACAAAATAGAAGCGGAGTTGAAGGAAGCATTGTGGAGCAGAATCTTTCAGCCAGTAGTGGATAAACTTTATGCTGATGGCGAAATGGAGCAGATGATCGATCGACTAGTAAAGAAGGAAACGGATCCTTATACTTTGGCTGATAAAATAGCCAAGGAATATTTGGATAAATAGGATATTTTCCATGAAGTGTGCAGGTCTTATATGCGGGGTAAGGGGTATTTTCCTTTTTTCTAGTTCTTGACGACATGGAAAGAGCATGCTATAATATCTAAGCAACTTCATTCGGAGTGCTGCTGTGGCTCAGTTGGTAGAGCAGCGCATTCGTAATGCGCAGGTCACCAGTTCGAATCTGGTCAGCAGCTCCAAAAGACGACTTATCTATTAGGGTAAGTCGTCTTTTTGCTTTGTTAGATCACCCATTTGAAAGAAGAAATGAAATTGAAATTACGTAAGTTGTCTATTGTCCTAGTTGCTTTGGTGGTATTATTGACTGCTGGGTGTAGTGCCAAGACAAGGCCTCCTTCTACGGATTATGGTGCTGGCGGTGTCTATCATGATGATCAACACGGATTCAAAATTAATTTCACCAGTGAGTGGAAGAATCATAAAACTACTTCAGAAGGCTGGACAGCCAGTAATGGGGAAAGTGGGCCGGGTGTTCGTTTTCGTAAGGCGACTAATGAAGTCAAAGTGACAGGTATTGTTGTCCGAATTTTCACTGTTCAGCAATGGAATGCCTTACAAAACAACGAGTTTACAGTTAAAGGAGCACAACCCCGTCTGGAGCTTCGGGCAAGAAATGCAAAATATGTCTTTTTGCTTGATTGGGGGGCAACTTTGACGGGCATAAGCGATACGGTTGATGTGGAAAACATGATTCATAATACACGTGCCTTTCAAGTGGCTAGCATGGGTGTCATTCCCGAGGAAGGCGCGGAGGAGATTGTAAGAGAGGCATTGAAGGAATATCCTTACTCATTGGATTCGGCGTTTCCGATATTAGATATTCGTCGTAACGCAGACACGCAATATGCAGGACAGGACTGCTATTCCTATACTGCTGTGGAAAATGGAAATGAGAACAATTGTTTGGTCACAAAAGAAACGGGTGTTGTTTATCGGTTTAACCCTTCTAAAAATAAATATGGAATGCTTTGTCCTGGTGTTCCATTGATTTATCAATAAATTAAAAGTGCGCGCCTTAGGAATGGTCAGATTGCGTTTTTGGGCATAATTGAGGTGTGTACGATAGTGAAATATAAGCTTATGTCTAGAAAGTTTTTGATGAAAGTAATTTGAAATTTATGGGGCTGATTTCTAGAGCATTTCGCGTGCCTTATCATTGAACATAGAATAAAACAAGACTCCTAAACACGAAATTTGTTCAGGAGTCTTACTTTTGAATAGGTGTGTTTTTATTGTATTATAAGAGGCTAAAAATTACTTTTGTATATAATCATATTTTTTAAATTTAAAGAGAAGATAGGTGAGGCAATAGGTGGCGCAAGCGAGCAATGCGTTTTGCATGACATTTAACCAGTTGATTGTTGTGGCAATATCGTTTGTGTTTTTGGAGGGAAAAATCATAACAGGAATAAATCCAATGTATTGATTATAAACGTGCGCCCCTGTATTAATGCCAATTGACCACTGTGTGCCTGCGTGAATGCACCCGTTGCTATTTAAAATCAAGAATCCCAGTGCGATCATGATGGCGACGAAGACGATTAAAATAAAGAAGTAACTGATGATACGTTTTCTGAATAAGCGGGCGATTCCCAGGCAAATGAACAGAATGCCAATTCCACACAGTGCACCGGCAATTCGACTGACGAATAAATAGGCAATCCCTGAGGCGATATGTTGAGAATGCGCAATTGCTGTGGCATATAATCCCGTTTTAAGCAAAAATACAGCCAAAAGGGAGGAACCCCATAGCAGCATAAACCCGCTGAAATAAACAATAAACTTGGCAAATAAGGATTTAGATTCGCTTAAAGGAATTGTGAGAAGCAAGAGATCTTTCCCTAGATAGAAGTCGCGATAAAGACTGATGAAGATGTACAGAATCAGCAGAGTAAAGGCAATCATCTGATAAAACGGATACAGGTAATCGCCAATCATCGTCATATGGGGGACAAGCTGGAGGAGAATCAGAACGACGTTTATAACAGTTAGGCCGATAAAGAAAAGAAAATGATTTCTAAAATCGATGGCGATTTGCTTTTTAAGCATGTCGAATGACCTCCTTGAAAATTTCTTCCAAGGGCATTTGATATTTTGCTTTCAATTCTTTAACGGATGCCCAAACCAGTACTTTCCCCTCATACAAGATAATCACATCGTCAAATAGAGCTTCTACGTCATTAATCAGGTGGGTGCTGATCAGTATGGACGAATGTTTTCGGTCCAAGTTATTCTTTATGGTATCAATAATAAAATCGCGCGTAAGGGGATCTAC
>DOXU01000009.1 GCA_003518885.1 Oscillospiraceae bacterium | reverse complement strand
TTGGAAGCAGCCCGTTTTGCTGCATGCAAAATGGTACCATCGCCACCAAGAACAACAATCATATCCACTATATTATATATTTTTTCTTCTTCCGAAAAAACCAGCCATTGCAGGTTGAGTCTATCGGAGGCCCTGTTTGGCAAAACCACAGAGGCACCCAGCTCTAAAAGCCTACGGCAAACCTCTGCAGTGTGTACCAAATCTTTATCCTTTTCAAAACTTGGAAGAACACCAAATTTCATATATTTCTCTCACTCCTGCAAGAAGATAGTTTGACCCTATTATAACAAAGGCAGACATTTGACGCAAACCCGATTATTTATTTTCGCTATGTTTATCCAAGGCTTGATGAGCTGCTTGTACAACATTGGCCTCTGAAATAATAGGGAAAGCCAGCGGTTCTGTTGCTTTTAAATATAGCAAATATTCGATATTTCCTTCTGGTCCTTTTACTGGAGAAAAATCTAATCCTACAGCAGAAAATCTTGCCGTAGGAAGAAAATCCAAAATCATACGAATAACTTCTCGGTGCGTTTGCTCATCCCGTACAACACCGTGTTTTCCTACTTTTTCACGTCCCGCCTCAAATTGTGGTTTGATTAAACAAACGCCCTCGGCTGAATCCTTCAGATAATTCCGAATGACGGGCAATGCCAATTTAAGCGAAATGAATGAAATATCCACCGAAAAGAAATCAATGGGTTCGGGCACTTGCTCCGACTTCAATTTGCGAATATTCGTCCGTTCCAAGCTAACAACCTGCGGATTCGTACGTAAAGACCAAGCCAATTGACCATATCCAACGTCAATAGAATAAACTCTTTTTGCCCCGTTTTGTAGCATACAATCAGTAAAACCACCGGTAGAAGCTCCTACATCCATACAAGTCTTATCTTTTAATGAAATAGGAAAAACTTGCATTGCTTTTTCCAGCTTAAGCCCCCCACGACTGACATAAGGCAATTTATGGCCACGGATCTCCAAATGAACCATTGAATCCAGGGTTTCCCCTGGTTTGTCTACCTTAATATCATTAGCGTAAACAATGCCTTCCATAATTAAAGCCTTTGCACGTTCTCGGCTTTTCTCTAACCCTTGCTCTATTAAAAGTAGATCCGCCCGTGTTTTACTCATATTGGCAACCTTTCCTCCGCGTGCAGGCGATGAGGATATTTTGAGTTTCCTCTACGAACACGTTCCGCAATTCCTTTCGCGTCTAATTGCAAAAGAGCAAGCAATTCCTTTACACTTCCATGTTGTACAAAACGATCTTCTATTGCAGCCACCGTGAATTGTCCAGCAAACCCTCGTTCGGCCATTCGAGCACAAAACAGCTCTCCTACACCACCTGAGCGCATTCCCTCTTCTACAAAATAAATTTGCGAAAAGAACATGGCAGTTTCAAAACAAACTTCATCAATTGGCTTAATTCGATTCAATTTTAACACAGATACAGACAAGCCCTCTGCACGAAGCCGATTGGCAGCTCTTACAGCTTCCGCAAACAGACGTCCATATGTCACAATTAGAATATCCGCCTGTCCAGATCCATAAAGATCATAATGCCGGTAAGTTGGACAATAGTCCTTTGGTAATGCAGGTGTTGTACCTTTAGGATAACGAACGGCTACTGGGCCATCAATTTCATAAAAAGCCGCAAGCAAATCATTACTTAATTCATCAGCAGTAGAAGGACTATACACCGTCATCTTCGGAATCGTGTTCAAAAAAGCCACATCAAGAATACCTTGATGTGTTTGTCCATCTTCCCCTACCAATCCGGCACGATCAATTGCAAAGATGACTTTTAAATTTTGTAAAGCGACATCATGTACAATCTGATCATAGGCACGCTGCAAAAAGGTGGAATAAACTGCAAAAACCGGCAGCATACCATTGGCCGCCAAACCAGCAGAAAATACAACGGCATGTTCTTCCGCAATTCCAACGTCGAAGAAACGGTCCTTATATTGCTTTGAAAAGTCAGTGAGACCTGTCCCTGAGGTCATAGCAGCCGTAATCGCACAAATATTGGGATTGTTTGATGCGGCCAAACACAATGTGCGGCCAAACACGGCCGAAAAAGTCTCGTGACTAACGGGAACCAATGCCGTACCAGTTTCTACATGAAAACGAGAGACACCGTGATACGCACCTGGATTTTGTTCTGCGAATGGGTACCCTTTTCCTTTAACAGTAAGTACATGAACTAACGCCGGTCTCCCCACCTTTTTGGCTCTATTCAAAAGGCGTTCCACTGCTTCAGTATCATGTCCGTCCACCGGGCCAAGATAAATTAAACCCATTTCTTCAAAAATTGTGCTATGGTATAGGTAATTTTTCACTGCATTTTTAGATAAAACTAGGGCCGTACGAATTTTTTTACCAAAGAACGGAAGATGGGCCAAAATGACTTCTGCGATATCTTTAATTTTAAAATATATGGGTTTAGAACGAATGACCATTAAATACCGTGCAATAGCGCCAACATTTTTAGAAATGGACATCTTATTATCATTTAGAACAATAATCAAATTTTCAGGCGCACGGCCTGCATTATTGATTCCCTCAAAAGCCAAACCGCCCGTAAGAGCGCCGTCACCCACTACGGCAATAGCGAATCCGTCTTCGCCACGCATGCGTTTAGCAGCAGCCAAGCCTGCCGCCGCCGAAATAGAAGTGCTGCTATGTCCAGCACCATAAGGGTCATGCACACTTTCGCCTATTTGTGGAAAACCAGAAATTCCATTTAACTGGCGAATACTTGCAAATTCGTGCATACGACCAGTCAGCAACTTGTGAACATAACTTTGATGCCCAACGTCCCAGACAATTTGATCTTTTGGCGATGAAAATACACGATGTAAGGCGACAGTAAGTTCAACTGCACCGAGATTTGAAGCCAAATGGCCGCCATTTGATGAAACAGTTTGAATAACCTTCTGCCTTAGTTCCGCACACAAGGCTGGGATTTCGTCCGTATGAAGACGTTTTACATCCTCTGGTCCCTTTATCTGGTCCAACAACGGATAATCCATGCAATTCCCTCCATTGAACCGCTGGAACAGTACATTTGCAGACTGCTCATACAAGCACCAATGCAACTAAGATCCCGAGCATAGCTCCTGCCAACACTTCCAGTGGTGTATGTCCCAAGTATTCTTTCAATTCTTTTCTGGCGATATCTTCTTTAGGAGAGAGTTCGGGATCTTGCTTCTCCCATTTGTCAAGCATGCGATTCAAAACTCGCGCTTGCTCACCGGCTGCTCGACGTACACCCATAGCATCGTACATTACAACCGCTGCAAATGCAAAGGTAACGGCAAAAAACGGCGAAGAAACCCCCGTTTTAATTGCCATACCCAGCATTAATGAACAAACCATTGCAGAATGCGAACTGGGCATGCCACCAGATCCTAAAATTCGTTCCGCATCAAATTTTTTCTTCACAATCAATGTCAGGACGGTTTTAATGGCTTGTGCAAGTATCCAGCTCAAAATGGCCGCCATCAAAACCGTATTATGAAGAATATGGAGAAAATAAATTGTCCCCGGCATCTTTACCTCCGCGCCAAAAAGCGCACCCCTATGTTTAAAAACTGCGTGTTTTCTGCGTTAATGATCACGCTTTGCAAGGCGAAGTGTGAACTCTTTGAGAAAAGCTCGCTGTTCCCCAAAAATCTTTAAACTATCTATCGCTTCTTCAGAAAGAGTCTGCACCAATTTTTTCGCTTCTTCCAGCCCCAAAAGAGAAACGTAGGTAGATTTATTGTTTTCGATGTCGCTGCCTGCTGGTTTTCCCAACTTCTCTGTATCACCAACAACATCCAGAATATCATC
>DOXU01000164.1 GCA_003518885.1 Oscillospiraceae bacterium | reverse complement strand
CCGCGAAGGAGAGTATCATCTTTTCAATCCTTTGACGATTCACACGCTGCAAGAAGCTTGCCGTTCAGGCAGTTTCGAAAAATTTAAGGAATACACGGCCTTAATCAATGGCAAATCCGAAAAGCTTTGCACATTACGTGGACTCTTGGAGTTCACCCCAGGCACACCGGTTCCAATTGAAAAAGTGGAATCCGTTGAATCCATCTGCAAACGATTCCAAACCGGTGCTATGTCATTTGGCTCTATTAGCCAAGAAGCACACGAGACAATGGCTATCGCCATGAATCGTTTGGGTGGAAAGAGCAACACTGGTGAAGGCGGCGAAGATCCCACCCGCTTCATTCCAGATGACAACGGCGATTCCCGTTGCTCTGCCATTAAACAAGTAGCCTCCGGTCGATTTGGCGTTACCAGTAACTATCTTACACACGCCAAAGAAATCCAGATCAAAATTGCACAAGGTGCAAAACCGGGTGAAGGCGGTCAATTACCCGGACGTAAGGTATACCCTTGGGTCGCCAAGGTGCGTTACTCCACTCCAGGTGTCGGCCTTATTTCCCCTCCGCCACACCATGACATCTATTCTATTGAAGATTTGAAAGAATTGATTCATGATCTGAAATGTGCCAACCCGGAGGCTCGCGTTACTGTAAAATTGGTCTCCGAAACAGGCGTCGGTACCGTCGCCGCTGGTGTTACCAAAGGCTTGGCTGACAATATTATGATTAGTGGCTACGATGGCGGCACTGGTGCTTCACCAAGAACCAGTACCCGCCATGCAGGTTTGCCATGGGAACTGGGCCTTTCTGAAACACATCAAACATTGGTCCTAAATAATTTACGTGATCGCATCATCCTCGGTGCTGATGGTAAATTAATGACCGGTCGAGATGTTGCTATTGCCGCCTTACTTGGTGCAGAAGAATTCGGATTTGCGACCGCTCCATTGGTTACACTTGGTTGTGTTATGATGCGTGTTTGCAACTTGGATACCTGCCCCGTTGGCATTGCTACACAGAACCCACGGTTACGCGCAAAATTTGTGGGGGATCCACAGGATGTAATCAACTTTATGCATTTTCTCGCAGAGGATCTACGTGAAATTATGGCTTCTTTGGGCTTCCGCACAATTGATGAGATGATTGGGCATACGGACAGATTAACGGTCGATCAAACGCGTGGGCATTGGAAGACGCAAAACTTGGACTATCGTGCCATTCTCAATCGCCCAAATGTAGGGAAAAACATTGGCACCCATCACACAATGGAGCAGAATCATGGCTTAGATGATCATATTGATTATCGCCTTCTTCCTATTTGCGAACCCGCTATTAAAGAGAAGAAAAAAGTGGAGGCTGATGTCCAAATTCACAATATTGATCGCGCAGCCTGCACCATTCTTGGTAATGCAGTCACTAAGATATATGGTGGAGACGGACTTCCAGACAACACCATCACTTTGCATTTGCATGGTTCCGCTGGTATGAGCTTTGGCGCTTTTGTCCCACGCGGTATAACGCTGGATCTGGAGGGCGATTCCAATGACTACATTGGGAAAGGACTGTCCGGCGGACGGATTATTGTACGAAAACCAAAGGAAGCGTCTTTCGCTCCGGACAAAAACATTATTGTAGGTAATGTTTCCTTCTATGGTGCCACCAGCGGTGAAGCCTATATCGGTGGTGTAGCAGGAGAACGCTTCTGTGTCCGTAACAGTGGTATTAATGCCGTTGTAGAGGCCGTAGGTGATCATGGCTGTGAATACATGACCGGCGGTCATGTCGTTGTTTTGGGTGCCACTGGTCGGAATTTTGCGGCAGGCATGTCCGGTGGTATCGCCTATGTTTACGATGAAGACGGAGATTTCAACACACGCTGCAATACAGAAATGGTTGATTTGGGTCCCGTTGAAAACAAGGATGCGGACTATTTACATACAGTGCTACAAAAACATGTGACCTACACCGGCAGTCAACGTGCCGAGGCCATCTTGAACGATTGGAATACACAGCTTAAAAAATTCGTACGGGTTATGCCACGAGATTATGCTCGTGCCTTAGAAGCCATGCAGCAAGTGCAGGCAAAGGGCCTGTCCGGAGAAGAGGCGACACTTGCCGCATTCGAGGCCTGTATCCATCCCGCAAATGCGGGCACGAAATGAGGGGGAATGTGTAACCATGGCAAAACCAACTGGATTTTTGGAATATAATAGAAAAGTTTCTCCAGATAGAGCGCCATCGGAGCGAATCAAGGACTGGAAAGAATTTCACACCGATTTTTCCACTGAGGAGCAACAAGTCCAAGGCGCCCGGTGTATGGATTGTGGCACGCCATTCTGCCATTCCGGATTGATGATCGGCGGCGGTGCATCTGGATGCCCATTAAATAATTTGATCCCTGAGTGGAATGAGTTGGTCTATCGTGGCCTTTGGAAAGAGGCTGTCGACCGTCTGTTAAAGACAAACAACTTCCCTGAATTTACTGGAAAAGTCTGCCCCGCCGTTTGTGAGGGCGCATGCACATTAGGGCTTATTGATGCCCCTGTTTCCATCAAAGCGGATGAAGCTAAAATCATTGATTACGCCTATGAACAGGGATGGATCGTGCCAAATTCACCGAAAAGGCGTACAGGAAAAAAGGTAGCCGTTATCGGATCGGGCCCTTCTGGCCTGGCTTGTGCAGCACAATTGAACTACGCTGGTCACACAGTAACCGTTTATGAACGTGCCGATCGTCCCGGTGGTTTATTGATGTATGGCATCCCCAACATGAAACTTGACAAGCAAACTGTTCTCCGTCGAGTCAGCATTATGAAAAAAGAAGGTATCACCTTCAAAACCAATGTGGAAGTTGGCAAAGACATTAAACTAGAGACACTGCGTACAGAATATGATGCCCTTGTCCTTTGTATTGGCGCAACAAAACCACGTGATCATGCTGCCGAAGGGCGCGAAAATGTCAAGAATATCTATTTTGCTGTTGACTTTTTGCATGCCAACACAAACAGCCTGCTTGACTCCGAGTTGAAAGACAATACTTTCATCTCTGCTAAAAATAAGAATGTCATTGTCATTGGTGGCGGTGATACGGGAACGGACTGCGTGGCAACTTCCATCCGGCACGGATGCAAAAGTGTCACTCAATTCGAAATTATGCCGCGCCCCTCTGAAATGCGTGCGGAAAACAACCCGTGGCCTGAGTGGCCCAAAATTCTGCGTACAGATTATGGGCAGGAGGAATCCATTGCACTTTATAAAAAGGATCCTCGCACCTATTGCATCATGACTACCAAAGTGAAAACTGATGCGAATGGCGCCGTTTGCGCACTGGATACCGTTGAGGTCGAATGGAAAAAAGATTCCACTGGACGCACTTCTCCTGTTCCAAAAAGTGGAACCGAAAAAACATGGCCAGCAGATCTTGTCTTAATTGCCATGGGATTTTTGGGACCAGAGCAGGGTATTTTGGAAGAACTCAATATCGAGCGCACTCAGCGCAGTAATATCAACGCCTCTGAAGATGATTATCAAACAAATGTTTCCGGCGTATTTGCCGCTGGTGATGCCCGCAGAGGACAAAGTTTGGTTGTCTGGGGCATTCATGAAGGTAGAGCTGCTGCAGCCGCATGCGATCACTGGCTGATGGAATCCCAAAAATAAAACGTTGTGTAAATTGTACTACATTAGGGATTGTTTTTTAGCTTTTGTTACTACTTGACAAATTAATTTAAAATGATATAATTATATTATTCACTATGCCAAAAGTAATGAATTTGAAAGGTGAAAGGTGGTTTCTGTATGAGTGAGAGTATTTTTTATCGCTGCAACAAATGTGGAAATATTGTGGCCTTGGTTAAAAAGGGTGGTGGCCCACTTTCCTGCTGTGGGGAAGCAATGGAAAACCTGATTGCGAATTCAACCGATGCTGCACAGGAAAAACACGTGCCCGTTATCAGCCGTGATGGGGATGCCCTATCTGTTAAGGTCGGCTCTACTGCTCACCCAATGACAGAAGAGCATTACATTCAATGGATTGCCATTGTTACAGATGGTCAGGTTGCCATTAAATACTTAAAACCTGGTGATGCTCCAGAAAAAACTTTTTCCGTCCGCTGTAAGACAGGCACCGTTTATGCCTACTGTAATTTACATGGCCTTTGGAAAACAGATTTTTAATTACACTTGATCTCTAATGTAAAAAGCAATTGATAAAGCGGTGAATGTAAATGCATTCACCGCTTTTTTACGCCCTTATTGCCTATCGCCGCGCATACTACACACTTTTTTGCGGCAAAAATTCAAACAGAAATTCCCTCGATTACCTGATCTTCAACCTTTTTTAATGCTTTTTGATTAACTGCTTTATCATAAAAGGACTGCATGATTTTACGGTTTTCCTCTGCCTCACCAAAAAGTAAAACGGCCTGCTTTAGGAGCGCTCGTGTTGTCCTTCGGTTAAATGTCATCCAAGCGCGTTTCGCCGCCATTTGCTCTTTATTCAAAAAACGGCTCATATGCAAATGCCGGCATCCCTTTGCTGTATGAAATTGCGAAGAGGTTAAAAACGCAGTGGAAATATCGGGAAACAATAAATGTTCTACCCGACTCCCTGCTGATACAGGCGACACACACGAAATCACATGCTGACCCGACTGGATCGCCGCATCACGCAAGCAGTTTAAATAAAGTGGAGCGACATTGTGCCGATCCTCTATAACATAAATGTGTTGAACCTGCGCCGCCGTTTCATCGTAAAAATGCACCATTCCATCCGATGTAATGGCATCTAATAAGCGAATCGATTCACTTCCTCGTTGATCTGTTTTGGAAAACAGACGTTTGGCCATGCGATTGGTTACCGTCTGCATTTTAGGTGTATCCACACATTCTGTAACAAATTGAATACTATCTTCCATCAATGCATTTGACGCTTTGATAAATCGGTTGGCGCGTTCTCTTGCTGCTAACTCTCTTGCCTGAAAAAGGATAATCTGCGCCGCATGTTCTTGCAATGCCTCGGTGCGCAAACAATCATCCATGCTGATAATTCGTTCTCCAAAACCAGGACAAAGATTTGTATACCCAAAATATAGCCCATCTAACACACAAATATGTTGATCAGGGAACCGCACGCCCACCATTATTTGGGCATTCCAACTATCATAAAAAATTTCTAATGGCCCTTTTTCTTCAAAATTTTCTATAAGCTTTTGAAGAAATGCTGTTTTAAGTGCGGCGGTGCCACCTGCTAAAAAATAAGCTTTCCATCCATTTTGTATATCAAATAGGCCCTCTGTCCCCAAATATTTTTCGCCCGGAAGGCCGGGACCAATAAAATAATGACACAAAAGGCACTGATGCTGCATAAAAAATTCCCTCCCCGTTTTCAAATGGCAACACGCCATCTTATGCCAGGAGAGGAGAATCAGTCACTCTTACAATTTTTTATGCGATTTTATCTTTGTTTCCGTA
>DOXU01000229.1 GCA_003518885.1 Oscillospiraceae bacterium | reverse complement strand
TGGCCCGTGTCGTGAAGGCCATGAGCGCGGTTGATGTGCGGATGAAGGCGATCGAGGACACTCCAACGCTGAAAATGACGCCTCAGGCGTATGGGCAGGGAATACGGGAGGAAGGTCTGGCTGCCAGCCGGAGACTGGAGGGGGTCTTCCAGAAAGCGATTGGAGAAGTTCGGGAAGAGCGGCAGGCGTTAGCCGGCATCATCGGTCAGGCCAATAATCGACGCGATCAATGGTTCTGGATGATTTCTATCGGGATCATAGCGTTTCTATTTGGGGTAGGGATTGCCCCGCTCCTCTTTAATCACTTCACGTGGAAGCATTTTGATCAGCGTGTGGCGTCGTTCATTGTCGGGGGACAGGATCGATGGGCTTCTGGTGCTCAGATGATGGCGACGGATAGTCCTGAAACGTGGCGACAAGTGGTCTGGGCCAGGAAATTTGTAGAAAGAAATCAGGATAAGATAGCGGTATGCCAAAAAATGGTGCTGGGTCGAATAGGACAACAAAAATTATGTGAAATGACTATTCCCTCAGAGTAGGAAGGGTGGTTGTATTTTCTATTTCGTTTTTAACTAACTGGTATACGTTTTCTATATTGTCTTCACTGATTATTTCAGTTGTCCTTGATTTTAGATCAAGCAAGTCAATGCAAAAATCAAGTTTTTTATCTATTTCTCTATAAAAATATTCAGCCCATTCTCGTTTATTTGAGAAAGTTTGAGTTCTTTGGGCGATTTGACCGACAGGAACGCGTAATGAAATCCCCCATACATCGTTTAATATTTTTGATTTTTTACACTCGTCTAATAGTTTTGGTAGAAAATCTGGGTTTCGGACAGCAGCATAAGCTAAATTCCCAGGATGCCACGTCTCGATACAACAAATTTGATTTTTTGTGTCGAGGCTTGCATCTCGTGTAAGTTCCATTTGGGTGACTTCTAATTCGAAATCGCTATTTTGTTTGTCAGTTATTAATTTTCTATTATAATACAATCGCTTTCCAATTTCATCGCCCGCATAAGATATTACACCTTCTTTATATAATCTTTTTATAATACTTGTCTTTCCAGAGCAATGAGGGCCACATATAAAAAAAACATTACCCATTGTAGATTGCTCCAGAGTTATTTGTCTTTTGTAGAATCCCAATCTGAGAATAATTTTATAATTTCTATTTCAACAGGCTTGCCAGCGATTGTGGTATTAATAACATCTCCAGGTTCGTGGTGTAAGAGTGCATGTCCGAGTGGACTATCATATGTTATTTTTTTCTTGTTAGGGTTACTTTCGCCATAACCAACAATTTCGAAGATATTTTCTTCAGATTGTTGATTTGATGAATGTGTCCGTTCAATAAAACATTGAACAATAGATCCTATTTGCACTACATCTGTAGATCTATTGTTGTAATTACAAGGAAATGCTGTAGAGAGTTTTTCTAAAATATCCGATATTTCTTTGCATTTTCTAGATTCAGCCTGTTCAAGTTGGTTGAAACCTGGATTGTCATGCCATGTATCTCCACTGAGAGTGTAGGCAATATTTTTTTCCTCTCTAATTTCGGATAATTCTCGTTCACACTTTTTTAGGTGTGATTCTAAAATCACTCGTCCTTTGGGGCTTAAGTAAATAGCCATTATTTAACTCCGATTATATCTTTTAATATTTTCCAAGCAGCATCCGCAACAACTTCTTTTTCTTTGCTTGCATCTATTGTGTGCCATATTGTTTTATTCAGTCTGGGGATACAGTTTTCTGTTTGTATTTCATGGTAAGCGTTCTTCATCTGCTTTGCTCGTTCCTCTGTTTCATCAATGTCAAGAGGGTGCCCTCTTTGGAGTAACCGTTTCCGTAGTAATGATATTGGAGCTGAGAGATATATAACATGGTCTGGTGCTGGTATACACCTCTCAAGGCTATCTACGATAAGGCGACTAAGGAAACGGCTATTGAACCAACGACGCCAACGAGTTACATAGCTTGTGATGATGCTACGATCGCCAATAATAAGAGGGGTATCCCATTTCGTTTGGTGACATGCGTAATTGGATCTATCTGCGTAAACAAAAGCACGAATAAGAGACGATTTTTTTGTAAAACTATATTTGCGGAATAATATTTCAAAAAAACTGTTGTTTTCAGAGGGTTTTGTTGGGCATATAGTTGTAAACTGATATTTGTTTTCTTTAAGTCGTCTAATGATTTCAAGGAAAAGAGTGCTTTTTCCTGACCCATCGAGGCCCTCAAAGCAAATGTATATTCCAGAATGGTTTATAGTCATGATTTTATTTACCTAAGTTTTTAAATTCTTGTAGTAGAGATTCTTCATCTTGTGTTTCAATAATATGGCTTAGATTGACTTCGGGCAATCCATCAGCAAGACATGGACGTAAATTACCTTTTGCTGTTAATCTTACAGGGAAAATTCCTTCGCGGCAGATCGAAATTTTTTGGCAGTTAGAGCAAGCTGGATAGGGGAATTTTCCACGTAGCTCGTCTAATCGCAAAAGAACATGAGCTCCATTATGCATGGTGATAAAACGCTTACGGAGCCCTTCTCCATCGACTATTAGTTCTTCTTTTTTTATTTTTTTGCGCTTTAAAATTTCGTAAAGATCATCAAGACTTACTTCTTTATTGTGTTTTGCTGCCCCAAAGGCTAGTTCTGGAAGCAGTACAAGAGTTAAACTTCTATGGGATGTGAAATCTAACATTGTATCTAAGTCATGTTCAGGATGAGGGCCACCATAAACGCAATTAATCTTCATATCAGTAAAACCTACTGATATGGCTTGGTCTATTCCGTTTACAATTTTTGATATGAGTGATGGCTGACTCCCAAACTCAGTCCTGAATCGCAAGGGGTCAAGTGAGTGAAGACTCACATTGATACGCTGTAAACCTGCATCTCGAAGAGAGTAGGCCATTCGAGATAAATTTACTCCATTTGTAATCATAGATAAATCTTGAATGCCAACGGAGCGGATCCCACGTATGATTTCAAAAATATCAGGACGCGTAAGAGGCTCACCTCCAGTTAATTTAAACTTACGGAATCCAGCGTTAAAGGCAATCTTTGAAATCCATGTGATTGATGCCGCATCAAGATAAGAAAGCGAGCGATTATTTATAGGTCCTTGCCCTTCATTATGACAAAAAATGCAAGCCATATTGCAACGGCTTGTGAGCGACATACGGAAATATCGACTGCGAATAGGTATCATCATTTAAACTTCAAAAGTTTTTTTCAAACTTGGAGAAGTATATATATATTTTGTATCATTCTTCGCTTGATCAGTCGGGGTATAGCCCAGTTTCTGTAATTCTGAGTCATATGTAGAAATTAAACTTTTCATATTGTCTGCGGATAGATAATCTAATTTTATATCGTCAGGGCTTCCATAATAATAAAGATTTTCTAAATTATCGACAGATGGCAAATTTATTCCATATTTTTGTGCATTCTCCCAATAGTCTGTTCCTGGTAGAGGGACAAATGTATGAACTGCTACTTCATGGGGTCGTGTTTCTGCAATAAGATCGATAGATTCCAATTGCTCATTATACGTACCTCCAGGAAGACCGATTATCCACCAAGTTTTGACGCGCAATCCTCCAGAAATAGCGCATTTAATACCATTTTCTATATTTTTCCTTGTTAATCCCTTGTCTACAGATTTTAAAATTACATTTGATCCAGACTCAGCACCAAGACACACTTTTTCGCATCCAGCTTCTTTGAGGGCGGACACTAATTCAGGCGTGAGATTATCTGCTCGGAGTTGTGCTATCCATTTTATAGGGAGTTGACGTTCCTTCATAAGGCGACAAAACTCTAGACGTTTGGCTTGGTTAAAGAAAAACATATCGTCAGCCCAATACATTGTCATTGGACCGTATTGGTTTACGAGCATTTCTAACTCATCAAGAATACGTTTGGGTGACGCCATTCTTCCTTGTCGTCCTCCAGGCCCCCACGCACAACAGAATTTGCATCGGTATGGACAGCCGCGGCTTGTTATGATGGAA
>DOXU01000166.1 GCA_003518885.1 Oscillospiraceae bacterium | reverse complement strand
CGGTTGTAGCATTTGGGGCTGGCACATCAGTAGAGGGGCACGTCACCCCCCTAAATGGCGGCATTAGCCTTGACCTCTCCCGCATGACTGAGGTGCTAAGCATTAACCAAGAAGATCTAGACTGCCGTGTGCAGGCAGGCATTACCCGGCAATCTCTCAATATTATTTTGCGTGATACAGGGCTTTTTTTCCCGGTTGACCCCGGTGGGGAGGCCACATTAGGCGGTATGTGTGCCACCCGCGCCTCTGGCACAGCGGCGGTGCATTACGGCACCATAAAAGAAAACGTACTGGGCTTAACCGTTGTTATGGCCAACGGTGATGTTGTTCAAACAGGTGGGCGGGTAAGAAAGTCTTCTACCGGGTACGACCTAACCTCTACCATGATCGGTTCTGAAGGTACACTCGGTATTATCACCGAAATGACCTTGAAATTGATCCCTGCTCCTAAAGAAGTTGTCAGCATTATTGTAATGTTTGAGGACTTGAGCACCTGTATTTCCACTGTTCCAAAATTGCTGATGGCGCATTTGCAGCCACAGGCTTTGGAATTCATGGAACGGGACATTGTTATTTCTTCCGAGGCATACCTTGGCAAGAGCGTATTCCCACAGAAGTTTGACGGCAAAGATGTCAATGCATACTTACTGATGACTTTTGATGGCGAGAATGCAGATCAGCTCGATGAGATCATTGAACAGGCCTCTGAAGTTGTTCTGGAAGCTGGCGCTTTGGATGTTTTGGTCGCCGATACACCAGCACTGAAAAAAGACGCTTGGGCAGCTCGTAGCTCCTTCTTGGAAGCAATCGAAGCGGACACCAAACTGCTTGATGAGCTGGATGTGGTTGTGCCTTCGAGCAAAATCGCAGAGTATCTTGATTACATCAAATCCCTTGAAGCAAACTTTAATTTCAAAATTAAGAGCTTCGGCCATGCCGGTGATGGTAACCTGCATATTTACACCTGCTCCAATGATATGGAACTGGATGAATTTAAAAAACAGGTTGCTCAGTTTATGGAAAAAGCCTATGCAAAAGCAACAGAGTGCGGCGGCTTGATCTCCGGTGAACATGGGATCGGCGCTGGCAAGAAACATTATCTTGAAAAGATGGTTGGCCCTGTACAGATGCGCTTGATGAGAGACATCAAAAAGGCCTTCGATCCGAATGGCATTTTGAATCCTGGTAAGATTTGCTCATAATCTTTTGAGTATTTTATAAAGAAGGCTCTGCTTATGAGCATTCAGTACATTGTAAATGAAAATTGGAGGAAATTATAATGGCTTATTTGATTTCTGATGAGGGCGCAGAGCTCCTCGAATCAGTCAAAGAATTTTGTAAAAATGAGGTACAAGAGCAGTGCAAAGAGTACGATCGCTCTGGTGAATGGCCAAAAGCAATCTATGACAAAGCAATTGAAATGCAGCTGCATTCTCTGGAAGTACCAGAAGAATTTGGTGGCCCTGGTTTGGACCGTGTTTCTATTGCCGCTTTGATCGAACAAATGGCAATGGCCGATGCTGGTTTTGCAACCACCATTTCTGCCAGCGGCCTGGGCATGAAGCCAGTTCTTATTGGTGGTAATGAGGCCCAGAAAAAGCGCGCTTGCGAAATCATCTTAAAGGGTGGCTTTGGTGCATTTGGCTTGACCGAACCGGGCGCCGGTTCCGATCCAGCTGCTGGTAAAACAGTTGCCGTTAAAGATGGCGACAGCTACGTCCTGAATGGCCGTAAATGCTTCATCACCAACGGCGGCATTGCCGATTTCTATTGCGTCACTGCTTTGACAGATAAGAGCAAAGGCGTTAAAGGCATGTCCATGTTCTACATTGAAAAAGGCACCAAGGGCCTTTCCACTGGACATGAAGAGGATAAAATGGGCATCCGTACATCCAACACCTGTGATGTTGTGATGGAAGACTGCCGCATTCCAGCTGAGAACCTGTTGGGCGAAGAGGGCAAAGGTTTCGGCATTGCTATGAAGACCCTTGACCAGGCTCGTACATGGATGGGCTGCGTGTCTGCCGGTATTGCACAGCGTGCAATGGATGAGGCGATTGCTTATGGTAAACAGCGCATCCAGTTCGGTAAACCAGTCCTGAAAAACCAGGCTTTGCAGTTCAAAATTGCCGATATGGCCATTAAAATCGAAACTGCCCGTCAGATGGTCTCCTATGCGTTGACCTTGATGGACAAAGGTTTGCCACACACTAAAGAATCAGCAATTGCAAAATGCTATGCTTCTGATATTGCTATGGAATGTGCATCTGAAGCCATTCAGATTTTTGGTGGATATGGCTATAGCCGTGAGTATCCAGTGGAGAAACTTCTGCGTGATGCGAAGATCTTCCAGATCTTTGAAGGCACCAACGAAGTACAGCGCATCGTTGTAGCACGTGACACAATCGGTCGCTATTAATTGTTGGCCACCGCGCCGACGCGCGCTACCATTTCTGCGAGGAGAGCAATAATATGGAAATTCTAGTATGCATTAAGCAAGTGCCAGACGATTCTGTTGAAATTCATCTTAAATCCGACGGAACCCCAAACCTTGATGGTGTAACCAAAGTTGCCAATGCGTTTGATACTTATGCATTGGAAATGGCTACCCGTTTGAAGGAAGCTGTTGGCGGTGAAATCACCGTCGTTAGCATTGGCGAAGATTCCGTTCGTGACGCGCTTAAAAACTGTCTGGCCGTGGGCGCGGAACATGCTTATCAGATTACAGATGCCGCCTTTGACGGCTCTGACAGTATGGCAAAAGCTGAATTGTTAGCAAAAGCAAAAGCAAAATTGGAAAAAGACAACGGCAAGCCGTTTGATCTAATTTTCTGTGGCTTTGAAGCAACTGACCGTGCAAGCGGCCAAACAGGCGCACAGCTTGCTGCTGTTTTGAATGCCCCACTTATCACAAGCTTGGTGGACATTAGCAGTAAAGATGGCAAGATTGTTGCCAAACAGGAAACCGATTTTGGATATAACTCCATTGAAGCGGCTACTCCTTGTGTTGTCACGGTCTCGAAACCGGAGTACGATCCCCGTTACCCAACCATCAAAAACAAGCTGAAAGCGAAAAAAATGCCAATCGGTGCATTCGCAGCAGCTGATTTGGGAGTAGATGCTTCTAAAGTTGGCCAGGGTGCAGCATTGACTCATACGGTAAGCTTCTCTGAACCTGCCCAAAAAGAGGGCGGCGTGAAGATCAATGAAAAAGATCAAGAAGAGGGCGCCCGTAAACTGGTTGCGATGATGGTTGAAGCCAAGGCGTTGTAAGGAGTAGAGTTTCATGGATCAGAATAAAAATGTTTTGGCTTTCGTAGAAGTCGTCGACGGCAAGCCGGTCAATGTTGGCCTGGAATCACTTACTGCCGCACGGACTCTTGTTGAAGGCACAGACGAAAAAGTCGTTGCTGTCCTGATTGGCAGTGGCTTGGATGATGCAGCGGCTAAAGTTGCTGCTTCTGGAGTAGATAAAGTTGTTGTGGTGGATAACGCCGCATATGCTGCTTTTGCTTTGGATGCATTCACCAATGTCCTCGAACAGCTTATTAAAAAATGTAATCCTGCTTATGTTTTGGCAGGAAACACCCCACTGACCAAAGGGCTTTTGCCAAGCTTGGCAGCTGCTTTTAAAAGTGGGAATGTTGCCGATGTCATGAGCATTAAAAAAGATGGCGGCAAAATTGCTTGGGCAACCCCACGCTTTGGTGGCACCGTTATTGCCAGCGAAGTGATTGAGAAATCCCCAATCCAGTTTGCTACTATTCGCCCAGGTGCTTTTGAAAAACCGGCCACAGCTGCAAAAGCTGCTTCGATTGAAAAAGAATCGATTGCTGTTGCTGCTGATGCCCTGCGCACAAAGATTTTGGAAGCCGTCAAAGAGATGACAGAAGATGTCAACATCGAAGACGCCGATATCATTGTGACAGGCGGTCGTGGCATGGGCACCCCAGAGAACTTTAAGTTGGTTGAAAAACTGGCTGAAGTCCTTGGCGGTGTTGTGGGCGCAACTCGTCCGGCTATTGAAGAGAACTGGGCTCCCCGTTCTCGTCAGGTTGGCCAGTCGGGTAAAATTGTTACACCAAAACTGTATATCGCTTGCGGTGTATCAGGCGCAACACAGCATGTCTCGGGTATGTCTTCTTCGAAGTATATTGTTGCAATCAACAAGGACGAAGAAGCCCCAATCTTCAATGTCGCAAATGTCGGCATTGTTGGTGATGCCATGAAGATTCTTCCGGTAATGATTGAAGAACTGAAAAAAGTCAAAGCCGAAGCATAAGAAGAGTTTTCATCTTCCTTTTAAAAATTAAAAAGCGTCGTCTGGTTTAGGCCGGGCGGCGCTTTTTGTTCTCTTTTTATTTAATCCCAAAATGCTATTTTGATGCGCTTTTGGTTTCCAAAATTCAGATGATTTTTTTACCAAAAATCTCAAAATACAGGTAAAATAGGGGGAAATTTGACGAATAATCTCCCCTAAATAGCAGGAAAAAACTACACATCTTCCATCAGGTGTGCTATAATCAAAAATGATTAAATTAGGGGGCCAGTATATGAAGATAAAAAAGGCAATTATTCCAGCGGCGGGATTGGGCACACGTGTGCTTCCAGCATCTAAGTCAGTTCCCAAAGAGATGCTGCCGCTTGTTGATAAGCCTGCTATTCAATATATTGTGGAAGAAGCAGTTAATGCAGGAATTGAAGAAATCTTGGTTATTACCAATCGAAATAAAACGGTAATGGAAGATCACTTTGATCGTTCTCCGGAATTGGAACAAAAATTAGCCGAGGCCGGAAAACTGGATAAATTGCAAATTGTTTTAGATGTTGCCAACATGGCAAATATTACGTATATGCGGCAAAAGGAAACCAAGGGATTAGGGCATGCCGTTTTAATCGCCAAGGCTTTTGTGGGAAATGAACCCTTTGCTGTTCTGTATGGGGATGATGTCATCATTGGGGAAAAGCCAGCGATTGGCCAGCTCTGTGATGCTTATGATAAATTCGGTCTTGGTGTTGCGGGAATTAAACAAGTCCCCGAAGGCGATATTTATAAATATTCTTCTTTTGCTGTGGAGCCCTTGCAGGATCGAACTTTTAAAATTACCAATATGATTGAGAAACCGCAGACGCCACAAGAGGTTCTTTCTCTTTATTCCATTTTAGGCCGTTGTGTTTTGCCACCTGAAATTTTTGATATTCTGGAAGAAACACCAATTGGTGCGGGTGGAGAATTACAATTGACAGATGCTATGCGAACACTTACACAGAGGCGGGGCATGGTGGGCGTTGACTATGAAGGAAAACGCTATGACATGGGAAGCAAGTTAGGCATTATGAAGGCCGCTGTGGAAACAGCTTTGATTCATGAGGAAATTGGCGCCGATTTTCGTGCCTATCTGAAGTGTTTAGCTCAAACACTTTGATTTTTGATTTTAGGGGAATACCTGATCTTTTTTTGAGATTGGGTGTTTTTTTATTTAAAAGAGTATTCTCCTTATTTTGACAGGTATAGGCTATCTTTTTATTCTCACATTATCAATAGAACGGTTTATGGCGGATTGGTCTTTGGTGTGCATGAAGGTTGCTCTTAAAAAGGAGAAATGAGCAGGGTGTTTTTCTTAAGAGAAAGAAAAGTGGCTTTTTGTGGAACGCCAAGGGGAAGATTCAATTTTCTGCAGACAAGGGATGATGGCGGAATGAAATGCTTTTTAAAAAGTGCGGACCATTGTTGAAATTTGCTATTTCTTGATTGAAGGGAAACAAAGGCACAGGCAAGGCCTTTTACCTGCAGACAATTTTGTACGAAGGCAGATACAGCTTGAACCGGCCATTTTGTTGTAAACCAATCGTATCACTTGCCTTTAGGCGGTCAATCGACAGGAGGCTTAGTTGAGGTTGTGTAGGGGTTGTGTTATAATCGGGAGAGTTAGGGAAATTGATTAATAGAGAGCAGTTCAATTCAAGACAAGCTGCTTTTTAACTATATTAGGCGTGGAGGCGCACTGAATGAAAGTTCTGATATTGACCAATACGGCAGGTCAAGGGCATAATGCGACGGCTAAGTCACTGTGTGAGCGCTTACAGGAAAAAGGCGCGGAATGTCGTATTTTAGATTCTTATCACTATATCAGTCCACCATTATATCAGGCAATTGCACACGGATACCTGTGGGCGACATCAATCACGCCACTTGCTTATGGACGTGCTTATCGGATTGCGGAAACAAGAGAACAAAACCGTTCTCGCTATTCTTTATTGAATATTGCCAATTCCATTATGTCAATGAAGATTGACCGGTTCTTTGAACGGGAATTTTTACCCGATGTCATTGTTTGTACGCACATTTTTTCCGCACAACTTGTCAATGCAATGTGTCAAAGTAATCGTGTTTATTCCAAAACGATTGGTATTGTGACCGATTTTACCATTCATCCATTTTGGCAGGATGTGGGTTACATTGATTATTTGGTGACAGCCAGTGAATTATTAGAAAGACAGGCTGTGAAAAGGGGAATTGATGCCAACAAGCTTTTACCTTTGGGTATTCCCATTAGTGAAAAGTTCTCACACAGCGTAGAGAAAAAGGTGGCCAGACAAGCCTTAGGGATTGATCCCGATCGGTTTACCGTATTGGTAATGGGCGGCAGTATGGGACACGGTAATTTGGCGGGCATTGTACGGGAAATTGATCATTTGGACAACGATTTTCAGGTTTTGGCGGTGTGTGGAAACAATCATCGCGCTTATGAGAAAATTCAAAACCTGAAAACGAAAAAAACAGTCCATTGTTATGGGTTTGTGGATAATGTGGATGTGATGATGGATGCGGCCAACTGCATTATTACCAAACCAGGTGGGCTGACAGTCAGCGAGGCTTTGGCTAAAAACTTGCCGATCCTGATGACCAACCCGATTCCCGGACAAGAAGATCGCAACGTTGAATTTTTGTTGAATAATGGGATGGCGGTAAATATCACGTCAACGTATCCGGCAGATGAAGCCTTGTATCAACTTTTCTTAATGCCTAAAAAATTAGAAAACATGGAATCCAACATTCGCATGGTGGGTAAACCGCACGCGACTGAAGATTTATGCAACTTTATTATGAAGATCAATGAACCAAAACTTCCCCAACGGATATGAAAGCGTCGATTCCTTTAGCTGCCCAAGAAATCTTGTCGGTGTTTGATCACGCTGGAGTAGAAGCATGGCTTGTTGGTGGCAGTGTGCGCGATTCCTTGTTAGGAAAAAAGCCGGATGATCTGGATCTGGCCACTGCGGCTTCTCCTCAACAGATTCAAGCCCTCTTTGCACACACCATTCCAACAGGCGCACGCTATGGCACCATTACGGTCCTTTGGAAAGATACCCATGCGGAGATAACGACCTTTCGCAAAGAGCAAGGGACGGACGATGCGCGCCATCCACAGGCGGTTGTCTTTGGGGGAACCATTGAGGAAGATCTTTCTAGACGGGATTTTACCCTTAATGCGATGGCGTGGCATCCCCAAAGAGGAATCTTGGACCCATTTGGTGGGCAACAAGATTTACAAGCAGGCCTTTTGCGGGCGGTTGGGGAACCTGCTTTGCGCTTTCAGGAAGATGCGTTGCGTATTTTGCGTGTATACCGGTTCTCTTCTCAACTGGGTTTTACAATAGAACCGAACACTTATGCCGCTGCCAGACAGAGCATGGCCTTGACGGCTTTTTTGAGTGGGGAGCGGATTCAAGCTGAGTGGCGAAAGCTCCTTTGTGGCCAGCACCCCGCTCTTGCTTTTACGCCAGATCTTTTGCAGTTTTGGCGAGAGCTTGGTTTTGCGTTTCATCTATTGGCAGAGAAGACGGCGCGCTTTGACGAATTACCCCCAACCCCTACCGTACGTTGGGGAGCGTTTTTCTACTTGATGGGATTGCCTTTGGAAGAAGTGGGGAAGAGACTACATTTTTCTAATCAGACCAAAAGAGAAATCGCGGATTTATTCCGCTTATTGCGGGAGCCTTTCCTGGCGGATAAAAAGGCATTGAAAAAATGGCTGGCGGTTTTACCTGTGCATTCTTTAGAACAAAGTCTACAAATCAGAACGATTTTGTTGCAAGAGAATACAGCGATCGCGCGGGAAAATCTTACCGCTGTGCTTGCGTATCAGGAACCGTACCTTGTTCGCCACCTGGCTTTAAAGGGAAAAGAGCTGATGGCGTTGGGTTTTGTGGGGCCCGCCTGTGGAGAGGCCCAGCAGCTTTTATTGGCACATGTTCTATCCTTTCCAGAGGAGAATACAAAAGAGCGACTGAAAGCATTTCTGCGGGCTCTCCCTTTGTCGTAAACGGTCATTTTTCATTGGGCACGTTTGGGCGAACAAGTGCACAGTGCCATTAGATTTTGTTGGTCTGCCTGTGAAGAGCGAGCGGGTTTTTATTGATAGGCCTATTCATTCGGACAAAAAGGTAAGCGAAATACCTATTTATCCGAAAAATATATCGTGATACCAGCGGAGCAAAAGAGCGATAAGTCCCCAATTCAGGGGGGCTTATCGCTCTTTTGCTTTTACAGTAAGAAGGGAAAACGGATGGCCACTCCTTTTTATTTTGATAAAGAGAGCGCGGCGAGGGTGTCCAAGATAATCTGCAAGGGATGGGTGATGTGTTTGTTTTCATGCAAGACAGCTAACATCCGATTTTCCATCTCCATTCCTGCCAATTTGACCAATCGCAAGTTGTGATGAGCCAAAGAGTCCGCCAAGAGGATTTCAGGTAAAATCGTAATGCCTAGTCCTGCTTCCGCTGCTTTGATGAGAGCGAAAGTATTGACACTTTCCCACAATGGATAGGCCTTTTGATGAGCGAGGGAGAGTGTACTATCCAGCGTGTCTCGAACGGAGCTACCCGGCTCACGCAATAGCAAGGGCAGCGTGCACAATTGGCGTGGAGATACCGCTTTTTTAGGTAAAGGGAAGGTGGGAGCACAGGCAGCACGCAGTTTATAGGTTTCCAATAAAATGGTGCGAAATGCTCCTTGCGGTTCCATGCCTTCCCAAAAAGCAATATCTTCCTCTCCACTTTTTAAAATTTCCATAGCAGAACGCGCCGTCGTTACGCGAACCGTTATCTGCAGAGAGGGGAAGGTGTGTTTTAGTCGGTTTAAAATGTGGGGAAGCAACACCGAAGCAATGGTAATGCTGGATACAATATGAATGGGTGTGCATTCTTCCAGGTGCCCAATCCGTCTATCCAAGTGGCGGCTGGCGGTTAAAATTCCTTGTGCCTCTTCTAAAAGGGTGGCACCGCAGTGTGTTAAGCAGACCCCACGTGGCAATCGATCAAATAGTGCGGTTCCAGCTTGTCTTTCTAGTTCGGCGATGGCATGGGATACAGCAGATTGTGTAAGCTGTAATTTTTTGGCTGCCCCCGTAAAGGTACCGGTTTGTTCAACGGCTTCTAAGATTTCCAAATACCGAATGTTCATAATTTCCTCAACTGACATGAATAGAATCGATTCATTTTCTATTATTTTATCATTTTGAAGATTGGCAGACAAGCCCTGCCTCGCGTGGACAGGAAAGCGCGTTGGGTTTATGCCCGGTTTTGTGCTAACAGGAGGCCCTCTTTCTATTCTGCTTAAACCCCTGCCTCTTTTTGTTTGAAAAAGGGGATGGGCAGAGTTCTGCCGGAAGAAATCGAGTCAGTGATTTTCAGTTTAGTGAGCGGTACGATGGGGCTTTGGTCAGGCGAAGAGGAAATCTCCCTTTTAAGCGTCGGCCTTGACTGCTTTTTGCAGGGATTTTTGCAGACTGGTGTTGTGCAGGCGAGAGATGCGTTTTAAAAGATACAGACAATCGGGGTTTTGGTTGATAAGATTAATGCCATACCGACAGGACAGACTTGCCTGAAAATGCATTTTTTGAATAATCGGAACAGATTCTTCACTGACGTTTCCATAGGGATAAGTGAAGGTGGTGGGAGATGTTCCAATTGTATTTTGAATTTTTTCCTGACAAGTTTGAATGTCCTGGGTTAACGCCTTTTGATAATGAGGCAAGGATTCTCCCGGCAACTTTTTACAGCCAAAGCGCTTGCCTTTTCCCATGGCATGCAGATCGTAGGTGTGATTTTCAATTTCAAAAATGCCAGACTGTTGGACTTCACGCAATTGATCCCAAGTCATGTGCGCATAATTTTCATTTTGGCTGGGAAAGGCAGAAAAGTTATCGGTGTCTTTCCCAATAACGGAGAGGACAGCCGGATAGCCATATTGTTTTAAAATGGGATAAGCATAGGTATAATTGTTTAAATACCCATCATCAAAAGTCAGGATGATGGGTTTTGACGGCAACGCGTTTTTCCCGTGCACATAACCGATCAGTGTTTGCATAGAAATAGGCGTATAGTTTTCTTTTTTTAGCCAGGCCATGTCCTGCGCAAATTCGGATCGAGAGATCGCCAGGGAGTGAAATCGCTGGGTTTTGACTTCATGGTACATGATAATAGGCAGTGCCACGTCGTCGGCGTGATTCTTTTGTGCCAGCACTTTGCCGGCAAATCCACTGCCACAAAGGGCAAAGATTATCAGGAAGCAAAACAGTATTTTTTGTCCTTTTTTTCGCATGATAACACCTGCCTTTCGCTTCAAACGCCACCTTTTTACAGGGGGCAAACAAGATTACTATGTGCATTTAAAAAAAAAGCATGTGTGGCAAAAAATGTTGTTTTTTTATTTTTAAAATGATTGCATTTTTTTAGGTGATAGAATATCTTGTAAAAGGGAAAACGCTCTTTTTGATTTTCCTGCAAGCAAGAAAAAGGAGATGCTATGCGCTTGACAAAACAAAAAGCATTGCCACGTGGCGCTGGCGTGTTGCTTCCGATCAGTGCCCTTCCTTCTCCTTATGGCATCGGCACTTTGGGCAAGGCGGCAGAAAATTTTATCGATTTTTTGCAAGAGGCAGGACAGCGATACTGGAGTATTCTCCCCATTGGCCCCACTGGCTTTGGGGACAGTCCTTATCAAAGCTTCTCCGCCTTTGCTGGAAATCCTTACTTTATTGATCTGGATAGTTTGTGCCAAGAAGGTTTGCTCTATCCCAATGAAATGACGGCGATTGATTGGGGAGAGGATCCCACCTTGGTTGATTATGGCAAGTTATTTCAATCTCGTCTTGCTTTGTTGAAGAAGGCATTTTCGCGTGCCCGCCATCGAGCAGAAGGGGCGTATTTTTCTTTTTGTACCCAAAAACAAGATTGGTTAGATGATTATGCCGTTTTTATGACATTAAAAGAACGCTTTGGCTATCAATCGTTTTCTGCCTGGCCAACGGCGCTCCGTCAGCACAAGGCGGATGCCTTGCAAGAGTTACGGCCAGAGCTGGAGGAATCCATTGCCTTCTGGAAATATTTACAGTTTCTTTTTTTCAAGCAGTGGCAACATTTGCGCGCCTATGCGGAGGAAAAGGGCATTGTACTGATGGGGGATTTGCCCATTTATGTAGCACCAGACAGCGCTGATCTTTGGGCATCGCCCGGGCTTTTTCAATTGGATCAAGCGGGGCATCCTACTGCCGTTGCGGGGGTACCGCCCGACCGCTTTGCCAAAACCGGACAGCGTTGGGGCAACCCTTTATATAATTGGACGGCAATGGAGCAGGATGATTTTGCTTGGTGGAAGCGGCGAATCCAGGCAGCGGCTGGTTTTTATGAGATTTTACGCATCGATCACTTTATTGGGCTTTCCCGGTATTATGCGATCCCGGCGGATAGCCAAACAGCGGAAAGAGGAGAATGGAGAGAAGGGCCAGGCAAGCGTTTGTTCACTGCGCTTGAAGAGGCAAAAGGAACGCTCTGTTTGGTGGCAGAGGATTTGGGTGTGATGACAGAAGAGGGGCAAAGCCTACTTGCCAACACGGGTTTACCTGGCATGAAAGTGCTGGAGTTTGCCTTTGACAGCGGGGCAGAAAATGCGCATTTGCCTTTTCACTATCCCCACAACTGTGTGGTTTATGGCGGAACACATGACAATGAAACCTTAACCGGTTTTTTTGCCCAGCAGACGCTGGCACAAACGGCCTTTGCCCAGGCTTATTTACAGGTAGATAAAAAAGAGGAGTTACCCCAAGCGGTTATGCGAGCGGCTTATGCCAGTGTAGCGGATGTGGCAATTTTGCAGGCACAAGATTGGCTGCTTTTGGGCAACGAGGCACGGATGAATACGCCAGCCGTGTTGGGTGGCAACTGGCGGTGGCGGATCCAAAAAGAGCAATTAACTCCCCAGTTGGCGGCGCATCTGCGCGCGTTGGCAGCGCTTTATGGCAGGACACCAGCAAATTAGAAGAAAGAAACGACAAGGCCGGACACCTTTGCAGCAGCTGTTTGGGTGTGCCCTTACAAGTGGGGCATGACCGTACGCACAGGCAGGTTCAGAGGCGGAGTAA
>DOXU01000277.1 GCA_003518885.1 Oscillospiraceae bacterium | reverse complement strand
ATCAAAAACGCGCCTCTATCACAATTTTTTAATAAAAATATTTTATCATGTTCCCTAGTGAATGTCAATTAGTGCATGAGTGATAGAACGCAAAATGCGATTGTTATTTTTTTCCATAAAATTTAAGGGAAATCAGGTTGAATATTCCATATGAAAAAATCAGATTTTTATTATGATCTACCACCAGAGCGAATAGCCCAAGAGCCACTTGCACAACGGGATCAATCACGGCTCATGACGTTAGAACGCACAACAGGGAAAATCGGACATCAGCGCTTTTATGAGCTTCCCGATCTATTAAATCCAGGCGACTGCCTCATCCTGAATAACTCTCGCGTGATGCCAGCCAGACTCTATGGAAACAAAGAAAAAACGGGAGGACGCATCGAATTTTTGCTTTTAAATGAGAAAAAAACTGACGAATGGGAAGTAGCCTTAAAACCTGGTAGAATCGCCAAAGAAGGCGCCCGATTCGTTTTTGGAGATGGAAGTTTGAAGGCTGAAATTCTGCAAATTATTGAAGATGGAAACCGTATTGTTCGTTTTGAACATAATGGAGATTTTTTTAAATTAATAGAAAAATTGGGAGAAATGCCTCTTCCTCATTATATTACACATAAGTTAAAAGATAAAGAACGGTACCAAACCGTTTATTCAAAAAAATCAGGATCGGCAGCCGCACCTACGGCTGGCCTACACTTTACTCCTGAGCTTCTTGAAAAACTACAAGCGAAAGGTATTAAAATTGGATATGTGACACTACATGTCGGTATGGGAACCTTTCGGCCTGTCAAAACTGAGTCTATTGAAGATCATATCATGCATAACGAACATTATCTTTTACCGAAAGAAACAGCTGAATTGATTCGGGAGACAAAAAAGACCGGCGGCCGTGTCATCGGTGTCGGCACAACCAGCTGTCGTACCTTAGAGACTGTAGCACATGAGCACAACGGTGAAATTTGCGCCGCAGAAGGCTGGACTGGTATTTTTATTTATCCAGGTTATCATTTTCATGTATTGGATGCTTTAATCACTAACTTTCATCTCCCTGAATCAACTCTTATCATGCTGGTTTCAGCCTTTGCCGGGCGGGAGCATGTATTAAACGCATATAAGGAGGCAATCAAAGAAAATTATCGTTTTTACAGTTTCGGCGATGCCATGCTACTTTATTAATCTGCCGGCATGATATAAATCGAGTACTAATAACAGAAGGATATGTTATGTTTGAATTACTTTTTCGTGAAGAAAAAGCCAGAAGGGGTCGGTTAAACACCGTACATGGTATAGTTGAAACTCCTGCCTTTATGAATGTTGCAACAAGCGCTGCTATCAAAGGTGGACTTTCATCCAAAGACCTCGCTGATTTAAAATGTCAGGTAGAGCTTTGTAATACCTATCATCTTCATTTACGCCCAGGAGATGAAGTCGTTCGTGCAATGGGAGGCCTTCACTCTTTTATGCAATGGCATGGTCCTGTGCTAACTGACAGCGGGGGATTCCAAGTGTTCTCTCTTGCTGCCCTTCGCAAAATTACAGAAGACGGTGTCTATTTTTCTTCTCACATAGACGGAAAACGGATTTTCATGGGTCCAGAAGAGAGCATGCAAATTCAATCCAATTTGGGATCGACCATAGCCATGGCATTCGATGAATGTGTCGCAAATCCAGCGGCCTATGACTATGCGGCACAATCCTGTGAACGGACCGGCCGTTGGCTCGTACGCTGCAAAAAAGAAATGGACCGCTTAAATGCGGAATCTTCCGCAATCAATCCTAAGCAGATGCTTTTTGGCATTAATCAAGGCGCCGTTTTCGAGGACCTGCGCATACAGCACATGCAACAAATTGCTGACTTAAACTTAGACGGCTATGCTATCGGTGGCCTTGCTGTTGGGGAGAGTGCAGAAGAGATGTATCGTATCATTTCGTGTGTCGAACCATATATGCCAACGGAAAAACCTCGCTATCTTATGGGAGTGGGTACTCCTTTAAATATATTAGAATCTGTAGAGCGTGGCGTCGATTTATTTGACTGTGTTATGCCCAGTCGTAATGCTAGGCACGGACATGTATTTACAAAAAAAGGACGACGCAATTTAATGAATGCAAAATACGAAAGAGATCCTGCTCCGATTGATTCATCTTGTCAATGTCCCGTTTGTAAGACCTATTCTTTATCCTATCTCCATCATCTTTTTAAAGCAGGAGAGACTTTAGGCATGCGTCTTGCTGTCATGCATAACCTTTATTTTTATAATACATTGATGGAAGAAATTCGATCTGCGATTGCAGAAGGGCATTTTTCTACTTATAAGAAAGCATTAGGACAAACAGTTGATCGTCGAATCTAATTCTTTGAGAGATAAAACAAATGCATATCGGCAAGAATGACTTGCTATTCATGCATGTTCCCGGTATAATCATATAAATAGAATACCTTGCGTTCCGTACATCAATAATCTTGGAGGTACTGATATGTTACAAGTTTTGCCATTGGCGGCATCTGGCAGTTCCATGGCTTCTAACCTGCAAATGATTGCTTTTGTTGTCATCATTTGCGTGGTAATGTATTTCTTTATGATCCGCCCACAGCGTAAAAAAGAAAAGGAAGCCAAAGAAATGAGAAGCAACCTGGTCGTTGGTGATGAAATCACGACAATTGGCGGTATTGTTGGCCGTGTTGTTTCTTTAAAAGACGATTCCATCGTTATCGAAACCGGTGCAAACCGTGACAAAATCCATATTAGAAAATGGGCAATTCAGACCGTTGATACAATGATTGAAGAAAAAGCAAAATAATTTTCTTTTGTTTTATCGGTATACACTTTTTCCCCTCGGCATAACATTCTACTGAAAATGTTTTCGACTAGCCTATGTGTGCACACATAGGCCGTAGAATGATTGAGCCGAGGGGATTTGTCATGAAAAATATCGAACAAACGCGGGCGAAATGGCAGGAAACCTCCGTGTCCGTTTTAATCGGAATATTAAGTGCAGTGGTTTTAAGCTTAATAATGCTCATTGTTTTTTCTGTACTAGTACTACTGAAAGACATGCCGGCTGGCGCTTTAACACCATTTGCGTATATTTCCATTGCCATTGGCGGGATAGGCGGCGGATTTGTCGTCGGGCGAATTCCAAGAAAAAAAGGAGTTCTTTTTGGTGCCATGGTTGGCTTTCTATACCTGCTAGTCCTAATAATCTGCGGCATGTTGTTTGGACATGGACAATGGAACCTTTCTATTTTATTCAAATTTTTAACTACAATTTTGACAGGTGCCTGTGGCGGAATAATAGGAATGACTGGCCGACGTAAACGCCATTGACCAGTTGAAAATCAATAGTTTTTGTGGTATGATTTTAATATCAAATTGGAAAAGAGCTTTATTCCAATATATGCGGAGGAACAATATGAAACATATTAAAGTGCTGAATGAACGCAAATTGCAGGAAACTGTAAAAAAAGGCGGTTGCGGAGAATGTCAGGCGTCTTGTCAATCGGCATGCAAAACTTCTTGCACAGTTGCCAATCAAACCTGCGAAAACCGGTAATTTAGAGTTTTAGACCGTTTTAATTTTCAGGGGCGTTTATCGCCCCTGATTTTTTGTCGTTTGCTGGTGGAAACCAAGCAAAACCATATGGAGGATACCTTATGATACATCGTTTTGAGTCAAATGGGCATCGATTGATGCTTGATGTAAATAGCAGTTCTGTCTGTGACTTAGATGAGATCAGCTATAAACTTTTACCCTTTATAGGAAAAAACATGCAGAGATCTCTTCCAGTTGAAGCCAGCAAATCACTCTCTAGATATACACACGATGAATTATCCGAAACCTGGAATGAGCTTTTCGAATTAAAGCAAAATGGAAGATTATTCTCACCAGATATCTACGGGAAGTACAAAAATGTCGGAGACAAAGCGCCCATTAAATCTATGTGTCTGAACGTTGCACATGACTGCAATTTGCGTTGTTCCTATTGCTTTGCTTCAACAGGTAACTTTGGTGGAGAACGCAAATTAATGTCTTTTTCTGTTGGAAAAAAGGCCATAGATTTTCTCATTGCTCACGCAGGTAACCGCCGCCAATTAGAAATTGATCTTTTTGGTGGGGAACCTATGATGAATTTTGATGTAGTCAAGAAATTAGTTGCCTATGGACGTGAGGCAGAAAAAAAGGCTGGAAAAGTAATTCGCTTTACCACTACCACTAACGCCCTGTTATTAGATGATGAACGGATCGACTTCATCAATCGGGAAATGTATAACGTTGTTCTTTCCATCGACGGGAGACAAGCAATACATGATAAGATGCGCCCGCGTGCAGATGGCACTGGCAGTTATGAAACTATTTTGGCCAATATCAAACGCCTTGTGAACAACCGCAAAAGCGGCACATGTTATGTTCGTGGAACGTTTACGCGAGAAAATTTGGATTTCTCTAAAGATGTCCTCAGCCTGGCAGATGAGGGATTTCAAGACATTTCTATAGAACCCGTCATTCTTCCCAAGGATCATCCTTTGGCTTTGCGTGAGGAAGATCTTCCACGTATTTTTGAAGAATATGATACTTTAGCCAATGAGATCATTCATCGTCAGCGTGAAGGGCGTGGATTTAATTTTTTCCATTTTATGATTGATATGGAACACGGACCTTGTGCGATCAAACTTTTAAGAGGCTGCGGCTGTGGAAACGAATACATTGCCGTAACACCTGAAGGCGATATTTATCCATGCCACCAATTTGTCGGAAATGAAGATTTCAAAATGGGTAGTGTACTTGATCAAAGCGTTGACCAGAGTATGAAAGATACCTTCTCCAAAGCAAACATTTTTACAAAGGACAAATGTAACGATTGCTGGGCCAAATTTTTCTGTAGCGGCGGATGCAATGCCAACAACCATGCTATGCAAGGTAATATTCTTGCCCCATTCGATATTTCTTGTGCGCTCGAACGTAAACGTTTGGAATGTGCCTTGATGATTCAGTCCGAACTGCAAACAAATGCATAAGTACTTCAGATGTGGTCGCAAACAAAAACATAAAATATAGTGATCATGGCACCTATAAAATTGTTATAAATACATAAATTTCCTTGATAAGCCCTATAAATTGGTTTATGATGGGATGTACGGCACTATACAATATACACAAAATAATATAAATTGAAATATAAGAGGATTGGGTTTCATGGGAACAATCGGATTTATTGGCGCGGGTAACATGGCTAAAGCTATCATACAGGCCATATTACGGAAAAAGCTATACACGGCAGATAGAATTGGGATATATGATCACCACTCATCTCACTATCCTTGGTTTACAAAACACGGTGTTCAGGCCATGGAAGATGAAAAAAAATTGGCTCGTTTCTCCGATATCATAATTTTGAGTGTAAAGCCACAAAACTATGATAATGTTTTACATCAAATCAGAGGTGTGTCTGATTCTAAAACGATTGTGAGTATTGCAGCTGGAATTTCTTCTACCTTTATAAAAGAGCGCTTAGGGAAAGATACCAAGGTTGTACTCGTCATGCCAAATACACCATTATCTTTGGGTGAGGGAGCAACTGCTATTTGTCGATGTCTTCCAACGTCAGATGATGAATTTTCCGCCATAAAAGCGGTTTTCGCTTCCGGGGGGGTGGTACAAGAATTACCAGAAAAACTTATGAATGCTGTTATTTCTGTAAACGGCAGTAGTCCTGCTTACGTCTATCTTTTTGCCAAATCTGTAATTGATGGAGCCGTGAAACAGGGAATCGATGCTGAAACAGCCAAATCTTTAATTTGCCAGGTATTGATTGGCTCCGCAAAAATGTTGATCCATTCTGATAAAAGTTTAGATGAACTAATTCAAGCTGTATCTTCAAAAGGTGGCACAACAATCGCCGCATTAGATCAATTGTATGCTCATAATTTTGAGAGTGCAATTGTCGACGCAATGGATCATTGTACCAAGCGTGCAGAGGAACTAGGAAAATAAAAATGAAGAATAAATCTCCTTTGCTAACATACACATTAAGTGTATAAAGTAAAAGGAGGCAAGCCTTCATGATGACAACAACAAGGATGCATGCACGCTCAAACAAGAATACCAATGGAAATAGATCTGCCTTTATTTCCCCGTATTTAGGACTGGCTGTTTTAATTCTATTTGGGGTAATATTAGGCGCATTACAATCAATTCACGGGAATTCTGGTCTTCATGTATTTGCGCAGGAGCTATTTTCCAAATCAGCGGCAGCTAGAGGATTTGCTGATCTGTTTTTTTCCTCTTTCTTTTCGACAGCCATTCTACTTTGTGCGGCTTTTATCTGTGGAATTTGCGCCGTTGGTGCCTTAGGTATCATTTTAATCGCTCTTTTTAAAGGTGCAGGCATTGGATTGGCTATGGGAGCAATCTATATTCAATACGGAATGTCTGGATTTATGATTTGTGCATTATTTATCCTACCGTGGGCGCTTATTACTTCATTTTCTATTGTTATAGCATGTCGAGAAGGGTTTTCTTTTTCAATCTATCTCGCCAAAAATATTCTATCCAGTGGCAACACACATCTCTGGCAAACTTTCCAATTATACTGTATGCGCTTTGTTATTTGTTTTGGTTTAGCTGTTTTAGCGGCAGTCGTAGAAGCAGGAACTACCGTTGCATTTTCGGCACTATTTTTAACCTAATCAAATTAATACGGTATTATACCAATATCATTATAAAGATAATAAAGAAGGAACGAAAAAGGATGAAGAAGTACTTAGACGGATATATAAGCTACTTACGCGATGAAAAATCTGCCTCTCAAAGTAC
>DOXU01000183.1:450-6430 GCA_003518885.1 Oscillospiraceae bacterium | reverse complement strand
AAGTTTTTTACATGCTTTAATTTCCAACTTAGAAATTTTGTCATACGTAAATTCATCGTTAACCAACCGAAGCCGCGCGTTACTCCATTTATTTAAAATTCTGGGGAAAATCCGAATCAGTTTATCAATGCCCTTGTGCGGTAGGAAAAAACCATGCGACCCGATGACGGGGCCTACACCATTACCGAAATCATCCCTTAGGGGTAGCGACTTACTGGGTTTTTCAGTTCCGTGTGGAAAAAGACAAACATTATCTGTAACCCCAATACTAATCAGGTAATTCACATCATCGATATTATGCACAAGCAAACGATCAGCATTTCTTAAATTTTTACTGACAGAAGAAATTAACTCTTCCTCACAAGAGGCCAAATCTCTGACATTATGCAAAGTGATAATGAGAATTTTATCACAAAAAACATCTGAACTTATCAAATCAAGTAAACCAGACCAAGGTATTAGTCCATTTTGATGTTGAATAACGACAACTTCACTTGGGTCAGATATGATCCTAGCCTCCAAGTCTCGCGAATTGAAATCAACTCCTTTGTCCCAAGACGGTAAAAACTTTAGAGTTCCTGCAGAATGTTCGTCTGTTCTATAATCACAAAGAATATTGAGATTATGGGTAAATACATCAGAAAAATTCTCGATGAGCTTTTGCGAATAAGTTGCAACTCCGCACCTAAGGTTCCATGTTGAAATCCACAGAATTTTTGGAGACGCAGGACGCATTGGCTTAGCGCGCAGACCCTCAATCGCCCCGTGAAATAATCTCAACCAGCGGATGTGGTCAGAATGATATGAAGCACGTTCGAGAGCCGCCAATCTTCGATTCTCAACCTCTTCAATCATACTGGAATTTCGCAGCTCCCTTAAGGCGGATATGAGATCTCCGATGTCGGGCTCAGCCCACATAGATGCACCGTTTGAAACATGACTTCCAGAGGAAGATAAACGGTAGGAAATCAGGCGCGCTTCCTCGGGACCACAAAAATCAATGTGTCCGCCAAACCCAGTCACTATTAGCGGAATCCCAGAAAGCATGGCTTCTAACGCAGGAAGATTATACCCCTCCCCCCTAGTGGGAAGAACCACAACGTCTGATCGATCATATAACTCCGCTAACTCAGCCTGACTAAGATCGTCCTCAATAATCTCAACATTAGGGCAATTTTCGTAAGCACCACGCAAATGCTCAAGATCCGCCCGTACAGTGTTGTGAATATTTGGGAACGTTTTGATGATCAACTTCACATCATCATCGCCTGTAAACGCACCGAACCATGCCTTCAAAAGAAGATCACACCCCTTACGAGGAAAACAGGATGACACATGTAAGTAAGTTTGTGCGGCTTTTGTATGTGGGCGCCGTGTCCTGCCTCTTTGGACAAATAAATCCACGTTTGATGGTTGTCCAGTTGTTATGACAGGTATTCTAAGACCCGAATTAATAAGCGCGTTTGAGACGAAGGAAGCAGGGGATAACACCACATCAAATGTCGTTGATAAAACGTCAATGGTGTCCTGGGGAACATGTGTCTCCTCCCACGCAAATAGAGCACATTTGAGCCCACCCGTTTCTGGAGGGGCTAGAATAGGATAATGTTGAGATATATATATATTTTTTATGCTTACTATTTCCGGCCTTGAAACAAGCTCTTTCATAAGTGGCAGCTCATCGGCTGGCATATGGCTAATATCGTCTGTGCGATCTGTTTCATAAGCTAAAAAGCGCACACGCTCTGGGTTTTCACTCTCCAAAACTCTCGCGACCGCTCGGTTAATTATAGCTAAACTGTATATCCACCTGATATGTCCAATAACCACATAATTCTGATCGTAAAAATCTCGCCCATCATTGCCCTTAGTATCCAATACTATTTTGTAAAATAAACAGTTGACCCAGAAATTCATCTGCTCTTTTTTCTTGTTTGCCTCAAAATCGTATAGATTACCAAGGATCGAGTCATCAATTACCGCGATCGACCTAAAATCTTTTCTAACTTTAGATATATTTTTTATAACTTTACATGCTTCGATTGCCCAACGATCTACAGAATCATATACCGATGACCCACCCTCGAAATAAACAATTTCAGCACCTGCCTGCTCAAGCCATTGAAGAGCTTGATAACCGCGTGTCGGGAAAGAGTTGAGTATGTCTATACCCAACACAATGTCGCCGCTTTTCAGCAACAATCGATTGTAGTGGAAAGCCTCAACTTCATGGTGGAATAACGGCAATATTAAATCGATAGATTCAAAATAATCTGAATAATTATGAAAAATAAACTTTACCTCAAAAGCATCGCTTAATTTCTTAGATAAATTTCTTATTAATTTCGACGATATGATATCGTAGCCAATTTTACTTCGAGTTTCGAGTAGTCCTGATATATCTATGAAGACAGTTTTTTTCCTGAGAATGATCTCATTTTTTTCTATAGCATTCGAAACCAACACTAGGTCATTGGGCGTAGGCTCGACACCTTCTACGCGCCTCGGAAGCGATTTGATCAGCATTTTATACTGATAAAGGGGAGAGCTAGTTTGGAGACCTGCAATGATGCTTTTTAAATGATCCAACACCAGCTTTGAATTATCAAATATATCACGCTTTTCCGGGTAATCTAGCCTTACACCTTCATTTAAGGGCCTATTTAATATTTCTAGAATTCTGGTCTTGAAGTCGCTAGCTTGAATGATGTCAAACTTTTTCCCTGATGCATGACAATCATCGACAACATAAGCGACAAAATCCGAGCCAGTCGGGTTACCTGATGCATTTTTTATATACAAAACAGCTGACGCAGAAGCTATGATACCAGCATAAAAGTTACCAAACAGATCATTGATTTGATATACATTCGTGTAGTTACGAACGAACGATGTGCCTTCCGAAGAGAAATTGGTACGCATTCGTGCACACACAAACACGGTATCCGACGCACGTTTCGAGAGTATTTTATTTATCTCCAGCTCAGCAATGACATCCTGCACGACAGCTTCACAATCATCAGAGTCGACCAGAATACAAAAAATATCACTTCTTGTATCCCCGATCATTGATCTGAAGGATTGTTCAAATATTTTATCCACCCGAACCCCCAAACGCGGGAGCAGTTGAATCTTTGAATTCTTTGTGAAGTCAGCAACAGACGCAAATGAATATTCTTGAAGCGATCCGTCTAGATATAGAGAACGATGACTGCTCGCTTTACCCGCTATGCCTTCCAAATTCATGATAGCATAACAGTTTTTTATGAATTTATTTGAATTTATACGTGGTAGTGGGCACCGATGAGAAGTAGGACCATAATTAGAATGAAACCATATTAAACCGGGGTAATGCTCAATAATCGACGCAATCGCATCCGGAATGTTCTCTGGTAGGGCATATATTATTAAATCGAATTGGTCATGGTTACGCTCAAACCATTCAAAATCATGTACTTTCGCATCGGTTGTGAAATAATTATGAAACTCACGGCCTAATAAATTAACGACGGATACATCATAGCTCCTACTCAGAACCGGTAGAAACGAAACATTATATGCGGTAAGTCTATCCATATATTCAGAGAAATACGTCACATAAAGCACCCGGATTTTACGGGCTGTCAGAGAATCGAGGCAACGATCAATAGTCCCCTTATGTCTTGCAAAAACGGATCCAAAAAAATCCAGAGCTCTCCTAGCTGCGTCTTCCCAACTAAATCGTGCAGATTGCGTTAGTGCATGTTGTTTCAAAGTTTCATAGAATTCATAGTCAGTGATTGCCCTAGTAATAACACGCGCGATGTCACTACGATCATGCGGGTCGAATAAAGCCTCTGGAAACCCAATAACTTCAGGTATGCTCGTCGCACTAGAGCCCACAGTAGGAGCACCACAAGCCATAGCTTCCAGGGGGGGCAACCCAAATCCCTCGCTATATGATGGAAATATAAATAGAAAACAAAGGCGGTACAAGGAAACCAGGTCTTCGTCTGCAACAAAGCCCGTCAAGATGACGTCCTTTTCGCTTAAGCCACAGGCAATTGTTAACTTACGCAGTGAAGCTCGCGCATACTCACCCATTTTCCCTATAATAACAATTTGATACGAATTTCTGATTTTTTTGGGAATTCTAGAAAATCCCTCTATCATTCCTTCTAAATTTTTTCGATGTTCAAACGGCGATGTATTTAAGATAAACTTTTTGGTGATCTTGTACCGGTTGAGAATAGCGCTTTTTTCGTCACTTCCGACTTCTTTCGGAACAAAGCGTCCATCTACGCCTTCAGACGCGTTTAACACACGTTCCGGATCCACACCAAAGTCCCAAATACATTGCTTTTCAATGTAGTCCGAAATAGCCAAAATTCCGTCCGAATCAAGGAAGTTCTTCAGTAATCTAAAGTACGCATACCGATCCTGAGGTTGCTTCAAATGCTCTTTTTGATCGTAAAAAGGAATGAAATCGTGAGCTGTAACAATTACAGGAAAGTTATCCCCCTCCTTGAATGTGACAACGTTGTCCCAAGACCCCTCCAACGCGGATGGTACAAATAAGACATCCGGATTTAGCTGACTAATTGCCGCATGCCTTATAATTTCAGCTACACGTCGACGCCAGTTGTTTTGTGGATTAGCACCATCGGTGGGTGTAACAAGCGCGATTGTTACGATTTTTTCAGGTTCTACCAATCCCTCAAACGCGTTACGAACCCAACCTTCTGTCCCTGGAAAACTATCGCTTAACACAATCCAATAATCGTTATCCACCGCCGAGTTGACTATCGCCTTACTCAGCTCAAGAGCATACCTTCCGATACCCCGATCGCGGCTCCCATTCTGACAACTCTGCAAGTCAATTATTATTCTCATAAAATTTTACCCATTCCCTTAATCTAGATGCCTCATTATATCGGACAAAATAATATCTCTTCGCCCCTTATTTGCAACCCCCACCAAAGAAGAGCAGATTTTATTCGCAGTAACTCCCACAAGCGGAGCAGTAATTCCCACCAGAGGAACTTTGTAACTACTGCGGACCACATTAACATTTTCAGCGACAAATTTTGACAGAAGAGTCAAAGTATCCCCTTGCGAAGACTGCAAAAAATTGCTCAAATTTAACAATTTTTTATTGTTTTTTATTTGCCCAAGATGGGCATACACTTCAAAATCAGTGGGGTCATACGATGACGATTTGCGATAGTAAAACTCGGCAACGTCCAGTTTTCCTAATTCTTTGCTACAGTGACCTAATTGACGAAATAATTTATGTCGTTCACTCCAGTCACTCTTGCTAAGAAATTTTAAAGCCCATACATAATACTTTTCCGCGCCTTCCCAATTAGCACTTCTTGCGCACGATCTTGCTATGTTTCTCAATAATCTGTATGCAATATTATGATTTTTTTTTGTTAATGCGATGCTGAACCGTTTGATATATTCTCGGCATAGTAGCAACTCTATTTCAAATTCATCATCGATAATTTTGTTTAACTTATCTAGTATGGCCCTGTTATGCGGCATCCCAGCCAAGGACTGAATGTAGAAGATTTTTGCAGCATCGAAATCCCCCCGCTCATACTCCATATCCGCAGCATACAGATAAGCATCATACTCTAAGGGATCTAACTCAATTGCCGCTTTGTAACTCGCCAATGCGGCGGATCGTTGACCAGATTCCTTTAAGCAGTGCGCGTATTGCACGATAATCTTGTAATTATTAGGCTCTTTTTCTATGATTGCTTGGTAGACTGACGATGCTCTCGTCCACTGTTGTTGCCTTGCAAGAATCCGCGCTTCTTTAACAAGTTTTTGAGTTTTTCTAATATTCCACATGCTGTCCACATACCACTATTTCGTTCAGCATATCCTGACTGGTATCTTCTTTCCATAGAATTTTATGTAGCACACATTCCATGCAGCTGGAGGGTTCGAAAAACCTCTTGGTATTGAGGCCTACGCTGTGATTCCATTTTTC
>DOXU01000183.1:0-159 GCA_003518885.1 Oscillospiraceae bacterium | reverse complement strand
GGCTCTACGCCGTTACCTTTCCCAACACGCCAAAACGGACATGGCCGATGCCCACATCCTGGCGGCTATGCCGTCATTTGGTGGATCTCGCCTTGATCCAAGTCCATATTCCAGATCCACGAAGTCACGCTCTTCAGCGTCTGACCAAACAGAGAAGCC
>DOXU01000236.1 GCA_003518885.1 Oscillospiraceae bacterium | reverse complement strand
CCCCAAATGTTTTTATAATGGCCTCTAATGTTTTTTCTACAGAGGCACTAAAAATCTTTTTGGGTGAAACGGAAAGATCTTGCCCAGCCAGTTCAATGGCCTTTTCCGCCCCTTCTAAGGAGCCAATTCCTTTTAATGCGGATGTCTCTACAACCGTACAACCCAAACTTTTACCCAACTGTTCGGCGTTAATTTTATCCCCTGTTTTTTTCAGGATATCCATCATGTTCAACGCCAGGACAACGGGAATACCCAATTCAATAATCTGGGTGGTCAAGTACAAGTTGCGTTCCAGGTTGGTGGCATCCACCAGGTCCATAATGGCATTTGGATGATCGTGCACCAAATAATTACGGCTCACAACCTCTTCTAAAGTGTAAGGTGAGAGCGAGTAAATACCCGGCAGGTCGGTTACGATAATCTCTTTATGATTGCGTAACCGCCCCTCCTTTTTCTCCACCGTTACACCAGGCCAGTTTCCCACATACTGGGTACTTCCGGTTAAATCATTAAACATGGTGGTTTTACCGCAATTCGGATTTCCGATCAGCGCAATCTTTGTCGGCATTCTTTCTCCTCCTCTGTGATGTTCCACTACTCTAACTTTAAGAGCAGAATCGGCGAAATCTGCCTTTTGGCCTTCGCGCCTTCTCCCCCAACGCATGACCCCTCAGGTAATGCGAACAAGCGCTCTTTTTGTGCTTGGTGTTCATTCATCCGGCAAAACCGATTTTCTATTTTCCAAACTGTCAAAATATAAATCCTTTGTTCTGCCGCAATGATCCCTGTATACATGAACTTTGCCTTTATTCATTTAAACTTGAATCTGAGTTAGTTTAATCGAACTAACTTCCGTATCTATTATATTCCTATTGCAAATCAATTGCAATAGGAAATGCCCAATTTTTTGATTTTCCCTATTTTTCTTGGACAACTCTCCTCACGCATCTCTTTCTTCCTTCTAACGCAATCCCACTCGCCATTATCCCCAAACGCCTCCTTCATCAGTTGCTTATCTCACCCTTACTTCAAATCCGGTGGAACATCTGTTGTCAACTTTTAGGAAAGAAAGCCTTTTACCTGTAGAAATACACTGTCCACCAAGACTCTCCCTGCAAACGGGAAATCGGCTATTTTCCATGACATAGTTGGGAGAATAAAATGCCTTTTTTGTCGCCTCATCACACGGTATCCCTCTGTGTCCCAAAAATAGCCTGGCAATAATCGAGGCACATGTTATCACTTCCCCTGTTTATACTGTCTGTTCTGGCACTATATGAATTGCCGTCGCGATTCCTCGTCTTTGGTATGCCACATGCACATACAGCCGGTTCAAATCGCTGATTCTATCTGGCTCTACGATCTTTTCATTTATCAAGGCAATGAAAGCTTAGTAAGCCAAAAAAGAACAATTCCACTCATTTAAATCGACATTTCCCGTTACCCATGCAGCCAACTGCTCTTGCGTATATTCCTTTGCATTTACCAAATGTACAGTGTGATAAAACAAATTAACCAAACAACCAACATCTATGGCCTGTATTTTCCTTTTCTAAATGTGCCTCCCATTTTCTTAGAAAAGAAGTTGCCCCGCTAAACAGCAATAGCACATCTATTCCGATGTGCTATTGCTGTTTAGCTGTTCTATTTTTAAACAAGAAAGCAAGTGCGTTTCTTGCCAGTTGACTGCTTATATTTGATAGGTCTTTCCCTTATTTAAAATTCCACGCTCATCAAATGCCTGTTTAATCCGACGCATCAGCTCCAAGTTTTCGGGCGGCATCGTTTGTTTAAAGTAAGGCTTCTTGGCAATACCAATTCCATGCTCCCCAGAAGGTAATCCGCCAAGATCATGACTTTTTTGATAAATACAGGTCATGACATGATGTAAGTCTTTCTTCCAAGTTGCTTCATCACGATCACCGCGAATAATGCACAAATGCACATTGCCATCTCCGGCGTGTCCAAAGCTAATCATATGAACGCCACTTTGTGCATCCAATTCGTTTACATAGGCAATAAACTCCGCTGTACGGTTAATCGGCACCACAATATCAATCGGTTCCTGTTCTGATACCGCCTCCACCGCTTTAACCAAAGCACCGCGCACTTTCCAGATTTCTTCTATCCGCTTGGCATCTTCCAAAAGTACAAAATCCAAAGCACCACAAGAAAGCGCGCTTTTACGCACCTTTTCCACATTGGCTTTGACTTCCGCCTCTGATGTTCCATCAAAAGTCATGAGGATATAAGCCGCTGCATCGGGCCGTGGGTAGGCTACCTGTAAAAATTCTTCGCCCAAAGCGACCACTTTGCGTTCCATAAACTCCACTGCTGTGGGATTCGCGTTTTGGTGCAGCAAGTGAATAACGGTTTCAATCCCCGTTTTCAAACTGCCAAACGGGACTAATACGCTCAAAGAGACGGTTGGCTTAGGAAGCAAACGCAAGATACATTTTGTCAGAACCGCAAGTGTCCCTTCCGAACCGATCAACAAATTTTTGATGGAAAGACCCGATGCATCTTTCACATCTTTCCCCCCAAAGGACAAAATCTTTCCATTGGGCAATACGGCTTCCAGTCCACGTACGTAATCACGGGTTACCCCATATTTTACTGCCCGCATTCCGCCCGCATTGGTACTAATATTGCCACCAATGGTTGCCTTTTTTTCGCCGGGATCTGGTGGATAAAACAAGGCATGATCTTCCACATATTTCTGCAAATCTTTCAGCAACACGCCCGGTTCCACCGTAACAGTTAGGGTATCGGGATCCAACTCCAAAATATGATTCATTTTGGAAAGATCTAACACAATCCCCCCGTTTTGTGGCACAGTAGAACCCACCAAATTGGTCCCAGCACCGCGCGGCGTGACAGGAAGGGTGTGTTCATAAGCAAAGCGCATAATTTTAGCGACTTCTTCTGCGCTTTGTGGAAATACCACAGCATCTGCCTGTCCTTTTAGCCGCCCCAATGTGTCGGTTAAATAACGCGCATCAATCTTTTCCGTTACCATTTGGGTCTCATTAGAAAGGAGGCCTTTCAGTGCTAATTCCACTTGATTCATCCCTAATGCCTTCATTCCCTTGTAAATTTACGGGCAACGGCGTCTCCAATTGCTTGGGCACCTTGCACAATAATCACCAAAATAACAACCGTTACAATCATTACACCCGTCTCGTATCGGTAGTAGCCATATTGGATGGCCAGGTTCCCAATACCACCGCCACCGACAATACCTGCCATGGCCGAAAAACCAATTACGTTAATAATGGTAACGGTAATGGCACGGACAAGACCTGGTAATGCCTCAACCAAGAGAACGTCATGCAAAATCAGGCCAAACCCGGCACCCGTCGCCTTGGAGGCCTCAATGACGCCTTTATCGACTTCGCTCAATGCGCCTTCCACCAAACGGGCAAAAAAAGCGGTGGCAGAGATCGACAAAGAAACACTGGCAGCAATAGGGCCAATACTGGTTCCAATTAGCAACTGCGTCAATGGAATCAACAACACCAGCAAGATAATAAACGGAATGGAGCGAATTAGATTGACAATAAAACTGGCAATTCCGTTGACAATTCTATTCCGGTAAAAAAGTGGATTTTCCGTCAAAAAAAGAACCAAGCCAAGTGCCATTCCTACGATCAAAGCAATGATCATCGAAATAATCACCATCTGTACAGTTTGCCAAAGAGCGGGCAACAGTTCCGTCTGCAAAATATTAAGCGTCGAGCCCATTTGCCTCGCCCCCTTCCATCGTGACAGATTCTACACGAAAAACTTCCTTTTCTAAAAAGGCGCGAGCCTTTTGTCTTTCGCTTGCTTGGCCTTCCAATTTAATTAACAAGACCCCCAGCGGTTTACCCTGAATATACTCGATTTTGCCATGAATGATCTCCGCATTGACTTGATAATTTTTCGCCAATGTACTGATAACCGGTGCATCCGCTTTGTCCCCTACATAAAACAGGCGCAAAAGCTCAGCCTGATCCGTTTGGGCAAGAGCTTGGGGCAAACTGACGTCCAAGGTACGCGCTGCTAAATCAGCTGTCACCTTTTCCTGTGGTTTGGTAAAGATATCATAAGTATCATTTACCTCCACCACCTTGCCTTCAATCATCACGCCCATGCAATCGAAAAGCTTTTTGGCCACTTCCATCTGATGGGTGATAAAGACAATGGTTAACTGTTCCTTCTGACGGATTTCTTGTAAGATTTTTACGATCTCTTCGGTATTTTCTGGATCCAGCGCACTAGTTGCCTCATCACATAACAAAATTTTGGGACGATTGGCCAATGCACGTGCAATGGCCACCCGCTGTTTTTGCCCACCACTTAATTCACCCGGATAAGCATTCGCGCGATCGGCAAGCCCAACTTGTGTCAGCAGCTCCGTAACGCGTGCCTGAATTTTCTCTTTTGGTACGTGGTTTGCTTTTAACGCAAACGCAATATTGTCGGCCGCTGTTGCCCGGGAGATCAGATTGAAATGCTGAAAAATCATGCCCATTTTTAATCGAACAGCGCGCAATTTTGCTCCCTGCAGGTGGGTAATGTTTTCCCCATCAATCAAAACCTGTCCTTTGGTTGGAATTTGTAGGAGATTAATCACCCGCACCAAGGTGCTTTTTCCCGCGCCACTTGGTCCCACAATACCAAAAATCTCACCGTCATTTATCTGCAAATTGACATCCTTTACTGCAGAAATTTCCCGGTTTTTCTGACGAAAAGTAACGCTGATATTTCGCAGCTCAATCAAAGTGGTTTACTCCTATCTCTTCTTATTTTCCGTATTTTTGCACGTACCATGCTGGCTTATCGAAGTCTTTAAAGCTGCCATTTTTATTTTCAATCGCCTGATGGAACTCGTCGGATGCCAAGGCGGCTTTTAAATCTTTACCCAATTGGCTGTTTACATCACTTGTCCGTACAACCAAAACTTCCATATAATCTTCTGCTAATTTTTCCACAGCCAACGCTTTGCTATAATCCAATTTACTGGAGATGGCATAATTACCCGGGATCATCCCAATCGATACACTGTCTAAGCTACGGGAAATCTGAGCCGCATCCATCGGGACAAACTGCAAGTTCTTCGGGTTGCTTGAGACATCATTCGCTGTGGCTTTCGTAATATCCACGCCGGATTTCACTTGGATCAGCCCCTGTGTCTGCAACAAGGCCAAAGAACGTGCCAAATTGACTGCATCGGTTGGCAACGCCACCTTTGCTCCATTAGGAATATCTTTCAGGTTTTTCAAAGAGTTGGACCAAATGCCCATACCGGCGGTTGGCGTATTTCCCACCTTGGCAATGTCCAATTTATTGTCCTTTGCAAAAGCTTGTAAATAAGCGTTATGCTGGAACAAATTCGCGTCGATTGCTTTACTGGCAAGTGCCTGATTCGGTTGGACATAGTCTGAGAACTGTACCAACTGCACCGTGTACCCATGTTTTTTCAAATAAGGAGCAATCGCTTGATTAACCATGTCTCCATAAGGACCAGGGCAAACCCCAATTTTAATATTTTTTGAAGTGGTTGCCGCAGCTGAAGTGCTGCTTGTTGATGAGCTTTTGGATGAGCAGGCGCCCAAACCAACTGTCACCATGACAGCGGCCAAAGCCAATGCTAAAAATCTCTTTTTCATTTTCATTTTCCTCCTAATGTCTCTTTCTCTATTGGATTAAATTTGCGGCTTCCAATGTTTTGGCACAGAACAAGTCCGCAATTTTTGCAATCTCTTCAAAGCTTCTTTTAAAGTCTCGTCTTTTTTGGCAAAATGAAAACGGATATAGTTTGAAACATTTTCCCGGAAAAAACTAGAACCCGGTACAGCGGCAACACCAATCTCTTTTGTCAACCACTCACAAAACTCTGTGTCGTTTGGTGCACCAAATTTTCCTATGTCGACCAAGACATAATAAGCGCCTTGTGGTTTGTAATAAGAAAGCCCTACTGCATCCAGCCCTGCCAGAAACAGCTTCCGCTTTCTCTCATATAGAGCAGCAAGTCCCTCATAATAATCGTCTGTAAAGGTAAGACCAACGGCAGCGGCTTTTTGCAAAGGTGCTGCTGCGCCTACTGTCAAAAAGTCATGCACCTGTCTGCAAACTTTAATTACATCCGCAGGACCAATAATATACCCTAATCGCCAACCCGTAATCGAATACGTTTTGGACAAAGAGCTACAAGAAAGTGTACGCTCCGCCATACCCGGCAGCGTCGCCAAATAAACATGTTGATAAGGTTGATAAACAATATGCTCATACACTTCATCTGTAATGACAAAGGTATCATATTTAATGGCAAGCTCCGCAATATAGGTCAGCTCTTCTTTTGTAAATACCTTTCCCGATGGATTAGAAGGATTACATAAAATCAAAGCCTTGGCACCCGTCGCAAACGCCCGGCGCAATTCTTCCTTATCAAATTGAAAATCTGGAGGCTTCAAGGGCACATAAATTGGTTCGGCACCCGAAAGAATTGCATCTGCCGCATAATTCTCATAAAATGGAGAAAACACAATCACCTTATCGCCCGGGTTGCAAACACTCATCATCGCGGTCATCATCGCTTCGGTGCTACCACAGGTCACCACAATTTGCGTTTGCGGGTCAATGGGCATTTTCATAAAGTGCTCTTGTTTTTTTGCCAAATTCTCGCGAAAAAGCGTAGATCCCCACGTGATCTCATATTGATGTGGCCCATTATCTGCCACCACTTTCAATTCCTCTGTCAACGCCTTTGGCGGATCAAAATCGGGAAACCCCTGGGAGAGGTTGATTGCATTATAACGAAGTGCAACACGCGTCATTCGTCTGATGACGGACTCCGAAAACCCGGACGAACGGGTACTCAATTGCGGCATGAATCAGGATCCCTTTCACGATATATTTTTATTTTTATCGATCCATTTTCTTCCTATATCAGCGAAAACAGATCAATATTCTTCACTTTACAAAAAATGGAGACTATTTCTACCCAATAAAATTGAGGAATCCCCCCCATTTTTATCGTTCATTATCGTACTATAGTATCGATAATAAGCGACATTGTCAAGCATTTCCCCCAAACAAACCCGGTATCTTCTCTATTTTCACACAAAAACCCGAATTAACGGATCAAATGAACAAAAAATGGAGTCTTTCCACCATTTCGGTAAAAAGCTCCATTTCTCTCATTTAAATAAAATGCAGGAATAAACACCTGAATCTATTTTCATCTATTCTGAGCACACAATCCTTAGAAAGTTCATTCCCCTTCTGAGATATTTTCCGGATGACGCATGGTGCTGTGATGGCGACTATAGGCAAAATAAATCACCAAGCCAATCGCCAGCCAAACCACAAAACGGAGTTTAGTAAAGAAATCTAGTTGCCACGCCAAATAAACACAGGTTGCCGCCGAAAGAATCGGGATAAACGGCACCCATGGGCAACGGAAAGGTCTTGCCAAATCAGGCTCTCTTTTCCGCAGAACGATGATCCCAATGGCCACAATGGCGAAAGCCGCCAGCGTACCAATATTCGCGAGTTGTGAAACCATTTCCAACGACATAAAACCCGAAATGCCACAAGCGCAAAGAGCCACTAAGAAAGTGCTGGGACCCGGCGTTCTTCGATTTTGGCTAATTTTGCTGAAAGTGCTGGGGAGCAAACCGTCTCTCGACATGGAGAAAATGATGCGGGTAGCCCCGTAAGACATGACTAAAAGCACCGAGGTAATCCCACAAATGGCACCAACAGAAATAATTGCTGCACCACCGTGTATCCCAATTTGCTGCAGTGCAAAGGCCACTGGTGCTGCTGTATCCAGTTTTTTATAAGAGACAACGCCCGTCAGAATCAAGGAAACCACCATATAAAGCAGCGTGCAGATCACTAACGAGGCGATAATCCCCCGTGGCATATTCTTTCTTGGATTGCGCACCTCTTCTGCCGTAGTCGAAATGGCGTCGAACCCCAAATAAGCAAAGAATACATAGGAAGCACCCCGCATAACTCCCGACCAACCATAAGGCATAAAAGGTGACCAGTTAGATGGCTTTACATGGGTGACAGCAAAAATAATGAAAAGCGCAAGAACAACCAGTTTAATCGTTACGATCACATTATTTAGCCACTTACTCTGAGTGACCCCCGCGTTTAGTAATAAGGCAATCAGTACAATGATTAAAATAGCGGGCAAATTGACAATTCCACCTTGCATTGGCGGTGCCGTCAAAGCATGGGGCAAATGAATCCCTAAGTTTTGCAAAACCTGGTTAAAGTACCCCGACCAACCAATAGAGGCCGTAGAAACCGTTACCACATATTCCAAAATGAGATCCCAGCCAATAATCCAGGCCCAAATTTCACCCAAGGAAGCGTACGAATAAGTATAAGCACTTCCCGCTACTGGAATTGCCGAGGCAAACTCGGTGTAAGTCAGTGCCGCTAACGCACAAACGGCACCCGAAATAACAAAAGAAAGAACCAAGGCAGGGCCAGACATATTGGCAGCCACCATACCGGTAATAACAAAAATACCGGTTCCTACCACGGCACCAATTCCAAAAAGAATCAATTCCAGCAAGCTAATGGAGCGCTGTAATGACTTTTTTCCCTCTGTTTCTTTCATGAGACCGCTGATCGATTTAACGGAAAAGATCTCACGCATAAACTTCACATGCCTCCCCAGACATTTTCATCCGTAATTTTCCCTTTTTATCCTACTCTATAGGCTAAACAAAACAAATGCACTTGAAAAACCAAACCAATAAAAGCCTTGCCCGCAAAAGTATCCTGTGTTTAGGAAAACCATTCTTTAAGCATGACAACGACAGCCTGTTTTGTTAAAAACAAAGTTAATGAATACTTCTGGCCAATTCTCTTACCTTTTCCAAATCAGGCGAATTTTTCATGTCGCCTTTTTCCTTCATGCCCGCAACGGTAACGATTCCTTGATCTTTCCAGCCAATAAAGTCTGCCGTCCCTTTATATTGGGCAATGGCACCTGCATATACATGGGGATCCCCCGAATCCAAAAGCAGCATACAGCCTGTTGGATGATACCCAATATTGAGGTGCGCATACAGTCGATCAAATACCGCCGCCATTTGTGCGCTCATACCAAAATAATAAATTGGAGAAGCAAAAACAAGCAGCTCTGCCTTTTCCATTTTTTCATAAATCTCATCCATGCCATCTTTTTTTACACATACACCCTGATGGGTTAAACAGTATTCACAGTCTGTACAGAACCCGACTTTTGTTCCACTCAAATTTACTCGAGAAACTGTGTTCCCGTTTTTTTCGGCGGCCTCTGAAAAAACATTGGCCATGATCTCGGTATTGCCATTTTTACGTGGGCTGCCACTGATAACGAGTATATTCATCGTTCTATCTCCCTTTGTTTCCTATAACCACACGCTACTGAGAAAGCATTCTGTATATTGATATTAAAATCACAAAGTCCAACGTACGCTTTTATCTATTCAAAATTGTCAACCTGATAAAGGATCAGAATACTCCTATCATAGCATAGAACACAATGTTTTGTCCAGTATTACCAGATTATTACGAATTCTCCTTTTCTTTTTAAGCAAATAAGCATGACAAAGGACGTCCGAAAACAGCGTAAGCGGTTCCCGGGCGTCCTTTTTCTATACAAAACGGGCATTATTTTTGATAAAGTGCATGAAAAAGGCGAATAAATTTTTCATCTCGTTCTTGAATGGCTTTTTTGCTTGTCTCTTCGGGATAGGAATAAAATCCTTGTTGGGTTTTGATCCCCAATTCGCCTTTTTCATATTTTTCTTTTAACAAAGGGGGAACTTCTGCAGAACGATCTAAATCGGGCAGCAAATATTCCGCCACATGGTAAAAGATGTCCAAACCGCCAAAGTCAGCTGTTTCTAACGGCCCCAAGCAGGCATAGCGAAAACCCAACCCATATTTCATGGCGTTATCTACATCTTTGGCATCGGCGATCCCTTCTTTGACAATATGTAAGGCTTCTCGCCGCCCGGCCAATTGAATGCGATTGCCGATAAAGCCTTTTGCGTGATTTTTGACCAAAACTGGTTTTTTCCCGATTTTTTCTGCCAAGGCAAACACTGTCCGGGCTGTCTCCTCGTCGGTGTGCTCTCCTTTTATCACTTCGACCAGCGGCACAAGATGAGGTGGATTAAACCAATGCATTCCACAAAAGCGTGCCGGCTTTTCCGTTAATGCCGCAATTTTTGTAATGGAAATTCCCGAAGTATTGGTGGCTAAAAGTGTGCTCGGTTTTACCAACCTGGAGATATCCCGCCAAAACTCTTGCTTGATTTCCAGATTTTCTACAATCGATTCCACCACAAAATCACAGTTGGCAAAGCAAGTTTTATCCGCCGTCAATCCAATGTTTTTCTGCACCGCCATCGATTCTTCTGTCGTTAAATCTCCGCTTTTAACCAATGCTTGTTGATTCATGCGAATCATTTCTTTTGCCCGTTGCAAAGTAGCTTCACGGTGATTATATAGCGTTGTATCATACCCATACTGCGCGAAAATCTGTGCCATAGAAGTTCCCATTGTGCCGGCCCCGGCAATGATCACCTTTTTAATCTCTGCTAACTGCATTTTGTCCTTCCTTTCGCTCACCCTTTTTAGTATTTTTTTCTTTTATTATAGCATATGGCCAGACAATTTTAGCCATTTGTTTGCATTCCCCCTCTTTTTGCGGTATCATTTCATAGAAATTTTTTACCTGCCTTTTGTCGTTTCATCTTTTAAAGGGAATCCCTTTATCTCGTCCATTGGAAGAAAGAGGAATCTTTGTGCAAGAAAAACAAACTTCACTGTTAACAAATGGCGTCATCCTGTCCTTATTGGCAACTCTTTGTTGCCTTTTATGGGGCAGCGCCTTTCCCTGCGTTAAAATCGGCTATCACCTGTTTGCCATTTCCTCAGGTGACTCAGCAAGCCAGATCTTATTTGCCGGTTGTCGGTTCGCCGGATCAGGCATTTTAACCATTCTATTTGGCAGTATTCGGGCAAAGAAATTCCTTCGTCCGCACAAAGAGGGCTCTTTTCGTCGGATTTTAATGCTCAGTCTTTTTCAAACGGTTTTGCAATATGTGCTTTTCTATTTAGGATTGGCCCGCACCAGTGGGGTTAAATCTTCCATTATAGAAGGGGCTAACGTGTTTGTCACCATCCTGGTTGCCTGTTTGATTTTCCGACAAGAAGCGCTAACCTGGCAAAAGATTTTGGGTTGCATTTTGGGATTTAGCGGCGTTGTTCTGGCAAACTTCAATCACTCCCTTTTAACTTTGCAATTCAGTTTTTGGGGAGAAGGGCTTCTCTTTCTGTCTACGGTAGCCTATGCCTTCTCTTCCGTTTTGATCAAACGGTTTGCCAAGCACGATAATCCTCTCATGCTCAGCGGCTATCAATTCTTTTTCGGTGGGCTTTTTCTCATCATTCTAGGCTTCTCCATGGGGGGCACTTTAACACGAATTACGTTCCCTGGTATTCTTATTCTCCTTTATCTGGCACTTCTCTCGGCCATCGCCTATTCCTTGTGGGCACTTTTATTAAAATATAATCCAGTCTCTAAAGTCGCCATTTGGGGGTCCGTCACCCCCATCTTTGGTGTTATTCTCTCTGTATTTTCTTTACAAGAAGAACAGCAAGTCGTCGGCTTGCAAATTATCATTGCTCTACTCCTGGTGTGCTTTGGCATTTATGTGGTCAACCGGGCAAAACAACCTGCCACACGCTAAAGCAGACTTTTTATGTAAAAATGTGAGTAAAATTACTTTATACCCCTTCTAAATCAAAAGGCGGCGTATATTCTTTTTGGGCACTGCTTTTTTCTTGCATAAAACCAGCAGTCAGCCCCAACCGGATCGCTTCTTCCACTACGGATTGATATTCCAACGTCGTAATTCTTCGTTTTACCGGGGCCTGATTGCTTTT
>DOXU01000160.1 GCA_003518885.1 Oscillospiraceae bacterium | reverse complement strand
AAAACCACCTGCGTTAATCCCGATATAAGCGTCCTTCCGTTCAACCATGTGAGAAATTTTCTCGCCGCTTGCGCCAAATTGGTTGGAAAGTGCCATATAGACACGGGAAGGATCGTATATTTTAACAACCCATCCTTTGTAAAGATGGCCTAATCCACTGCTAGAGCGGATTTTAGTGAAACCAATGCCATCTATAATATGTTCACTGTTGTATTCGGTCGGGAGCGTGGTAGCATTGTCTTTTACATTTTTGGCAGAAATGGTAATTTGATTTGGATTCGTTTCATTAGCGGGTTCGATAACATCGTTGGATTTCATAATGGCATTAATGGCATCTTGACTAAAGAACATAGTCGCAAGCCATTGGTGTTGTCCTGTTCCCATTGCAGTTGTCACCCATAAATTGCGGAAATAGGAGACCGGCCCGTACATTAGAAATAGGCCAATACAGAAGATGCAGATTAGTGTAGTGAAAAAGGAAAAGAAGAAGGTAAATACGGGATGTTTTTTTTGTTTCTTTTTTTTCTTGACTGTACGAACGATTTGTCTGCGCTTTGCGCTAATCGATTCTGCCATAAAAATCTCCAAGAAGGTTTGTCCGACATGACCTAAATATGCCGGTTTTTTTATAATTTAAAAAATAAAAATACGTTTTTATTATACCGTTAGCTGTGTGAAAATGCAAGATGCCCGATTAAGGTGTCCTCTTGTATTCTTTGCCGGGTATGCTATAATATGAAAATGGCCTGTTTAAATAAAAAGTCAGGTTTTTTGCAGTACAAACGCCATGTGTGTTTTTGCATTTATTATTTTATTTTTTATAAATGAAAGGGTATGAGTTTGGATGACAGCTATCAAAAAGGAACTCACAAAGAATCCAAAGAAAAAACCGCAAGATGAAAGCAAGTTAACCTTTGGGGATACTTTTACCGACCACATGTTTATTATGGAGTATGATGATGGACAAGGTTGGCATGATCCTCGAATTGTGCCATACGGCCCACTTGCTATTGATCCGGCTGCTATGGTACTGCATTATGCCCAAGAGGTTTTTGAGGGAATGAAAGCTTACCGTACAAAAGACGGACGTGTTCTCCTTTTTAGACCAGAAGAAAACTTTAAGCGTATGAATGTATCAAATGAACGTCTTTGTGTTCCTGCTATTGATGAAGCATTTGCTTTGAAAGCATTAACCGAACTCATTAAAGTCGATAAAGATTGGGTTCCTTCCTTAGAGGGGACCTCCTTGTATATTCGTCCCTTTATTATCGCAGTGGATCCACACTTGGGTGTGCGTCCTGCGCATCACTACTATTTTGTTATTATTCTTAGCCCAGTGAGTGCTTATTATCCAGAAGGCTTAAATCCTGTTAAAATCTATGTGGAGACACAGTATGTTCGTGCAGTTAAGGGCGGCATGGGTTTCACCAAGACGGGCGGAAATTATGCAGCTTCTTTACGTGCACAAGCAGAAGCAGAGGATCAGGAATATACCCAGGTGCTGTGGCTTGATGGCGTTGAACGAAAATACATTGAAGAAGTGGGCACCATGAATGTTTTCTTTCAAATTGATGGAAAAGTTGTGACCCCGTCTTTACAGGGGAGTATCCTTCCGGGTATTACACGTAAATCAGTGTTGGATCTTTTGCGTTATTGGAAAACACCAGTAGAGGAACGTAGGATTACAATCGATGAAATTGCGGCTGCCGCTGACTCTGGTAAATTGGACGAAGCTTTTGGTACAGGTACTGCAGCTGTGATCTCCCCAATTGGCGAATTGAAGTGGAAAGAGAAACATATGCCAATCGATAATGGTGAGATTGGGCCACTTTCCCATAAATTGTATACTGCACTTACGGATCTTCAATGGGGAAATGCAGCTGATCCATTTGGCTGGACCTATGAGATAAAATAAGAGCAAATCATATAAAAATAATAAAAATGTCGGTTGATTATTGTCATAAAGCAATAATCAACCGGCATTTTATTTTTTAATATTCGCTGAAGGAGGCATAATTTAGGGCAAAAAGGCTTGAAAAAGGGTCGATTTTTCTATACTATTAGATGTAGTATGTGAACAAATCGTTAATTTTTTCATAAAATATGAATGCGATTGATGATGAGCCGCAGACTTTGAATATAGCGCATGAGGATCGGTAGTTTTTTCCCCCATGCTGTGGTATAATAACTATGTCCAAAATATAGATAAAATAAGTACGCCAGAGCAAGAAAATCTCTCTGGTTGCTGATAATTTGATCAATAATTTTTTTCATGCGTGCCATACTAATTTTAGGGTATGCATGAAAGTTTTATATGTTTAAAAATAATCGAGCTTTTAGTAAAGCGATTGATGATAGGAACGTTTTCGCCCGCGCTGGCAAGTGTATGCTCTGTGGTGGGATCTGTAAAATTCTCCCTATTGAATGAAAACGAAGGAGCGGTTTAGCTTGGAGAAATTTGTGATATCTGGTGGGCGTAAGCTTTCTGGAGTTGTGAACATCAGTGGTGCCAAAAATGCCGCTGTTGCGATATTGCCGGCAACGGTTCTTGCCGGTGGCGTTTGCGTTATGGAGAATATCCCAGAAATAAGTGATGTTGTAAGCATTCTGGACATTCTCTCCAATATGGGGGCGAAAATTCGCTACCTTAGACAATCTGTAGTAGAAATTGACACAACACATCTTCATTCCCCGCAGGTTCCTTATGAGTTGGCACGTAAAATGCGCGCCTCTTGTTATTTTTTGGGCTCATTACTTGGGCGTTATCATCGTGCACAGGTAGCTATGCCAGGTGGCTGCAATTTTGGTGTTCGTCCAATTGATCAGCATATTAAAGGTCTGGAAATGCTGGGTGCAAATGTCCGGCTTGAACATGGCATTGTAGAGGCGTCTGCTACTGGATTGAAAGGGACATCTATTTATTTGGATGTTGTTTCTGTAGGAGCGACGGTCAATATTTTGCTGGCATCCGTTTTGGCTGAGGGCACAACGGTAATTGAAAATGCGGCCAAAGAGCCTCACATTGTTGATTTGGCAAATTTTTTGAACACCATGGGCGCAGATGTACGCGGTGCAGGTACAGATGTCATTAAGGTATATGGCGTTAAATCTTTGCACGGTTGTACGTATTCCATTATCCCCGATCAGATTGAGGCAGGCACTTTTATGGCGGCCACAGCTGCAGCAGGCGGACGTGTGACACTTAAAAATGTGATTCCTAAACATTTAGAATGCATTACAGCCAAATTAACGGAAATGGGTGTAGGCATCACAGAATATGATGATTCTATTCTGGTGGAGCGGAATGGTCCCTTAAACCACGTGAATATTAAAACAATGCCTCATCCAGGTTTCCCGACAGATATGCAGCCACAGATGGCAGTCTTGCTTTCTTTAGCTGAAGGAACCAGCATTATCACGGAAAGTGTTTGGGACAATCGTTTCCGTTACGTAGAGGAATTGAAACGGATGGGTGCTCAAATCCAAGTAGATGGAAAGATTGCTGTTGTCGAAGGGGTTGGAAAGTTGTTGGCAGCCCCAGTAAAGGCAACGGATTTACGAGCTGGTGCAGCTATGATTATTGCAGGGCTGGTGGCACATGGTACCACGGCAATTGAAGATATTGTTTATATAGAACGCGGTTATGAGTTTGTTGATCAAAAGTTTCAAATGCTCGGAGCGGATGTCCGCCGTGTGGCTGTTGAGCCTAAACAGGGTAGCGAGCTGGCGAACGCAGTTTAACGTATGACCAATTTTTTCTAATAGAGTGGAACAGGCGTTCTTGCGGTTCCCTTACATACCCATTGGAGGGCTCCCAGTATATCATGACAAAATTTTGCTCGCTGTTTAGCGGCAGCAGTGGAAATTGTACGTTTGTAGAGGGTGAAAACGGCGGCATTTTGATTGATGCTGGCGGTAGTCTACGAAAAATTGCAACAACTTTGCAAGCTTTAGGAACAGACATTACCCACATACGTGCAATTTTTTTAACACATGAACATATTGATCATATCAAGGCATTGCCCATGCTTTTTAAAAAGTGGAAAATTCCCGTTTTTGCAACACCGGGTACGGTTGCGGGTGTTTGTGATCGGTTTTCCGAGTTAGAAAGGTCTCAGTTTCAGCAGTTGGATACGAATGCTACAGCAGAAATTGCGGGTATGTCAATCACTTCTTTTGCAACTTCGCATGATAGTAAAGAAAGTGTTGGTTTTCACCTTTGTCTGCCTAATCATGAGCAAATTGCGGTGGCAACAGACCTCGGGTTTGTGGATGATGCAGTGCGGGATAGTTTGTGTGGATGTCGAGTAGTCATGCTTGAGTCGAATCACGATATTGAAATGCTGAAGAAAGGTAGATATCCGGTTTTTTTAAAGCGCCGTATTCTTTCGGCGGTTGGGCATCTTTCTAACCGTGACTGTGCCTCGTTATTGCCTGATTTGGTCGATAGTGGAACAGAACATATTGTTTTAGCACATTTGAGTAAAGATAATAATTCTCCTAGGTTAGCTTTGCAGACTGCACAGAAGGTATTGGATCAAGCAGGCTCTCTGAGCCATCATATTTCCATTGAGGCCGCGCCACGTAGCGATCATGGACAAGTCTATACACTTTAAGGGGACCACAGTGTTAACAATTGAAATTTGGTGTGTAGGCGGTCTTAAAGATAAGTACTGGAAGGAAGCCTGTGCGGAGTATAGCAAGCGATTAAGTGCTTGGGTACAAATTAAAATTCATGAATTGAAAGAACGTCCTCTTCCGGCACGTGCTTCAGAAACAGAGATAAAGGCTTCATTAGAAAAAGAGGGCATTTGTATATTAGATGCCCTACCTAAGAATACTTATCGCACGGCATTATGCGTGGAAGGGCGGCAAATTTCATCGGAGCAGCTGGCAAAGGAGTTGCGACAGCACCTTAATCGAGGTGTTTCTCGTTTTTGCTATATCATCGGTGGATCTCATGGCCTTTCTGAGCAAGTTAAGACTGAAACGAATGATAAACTTTCATTTTCTAAGATGGTTATGCCCCATATGATGGCGCGTGTATTTTTATTGGAGCAGCTTTATCGTGCTTTTAGTATTTTGCATAATGGGCACTATCACAAGTGAAGTAAAAATAGCACCTTCTATTTATGATATAGAAGGTGCTATTTTATTTTTAAAAAGCAGTAGATAAAACTGTTTTTACATAATACAAAGGCTTGGACGGGGGAGCCCAAGCCTTTGTTCTTTTGAGCCTGAGGGGTTCATGAAGAGGAGAAAACATGCGTACCAAGGAAGAAAATGCTGTTTAATCTTCTTTTGTTTGGTACAACTTGATTATACCGAAAACAGTGATATGCTTTGTTAATACAATATGAATTTTCTTTTAAGAATTTGCTCAGCTTTCCTTTTGTATAAATGTGCGGGTCGCGTGGATACTAAAGATAAATAAGATAAATCTTCAATAATCAGTTGTGGTAGTAGATATGACAGCCAATGATAAAGGAGAGTAAATAATATGCAGGTTAGCGAAATTATGACCACCCGTCTTATTAGTGTGAAACCGACATCCAGTGTAAGAGAAGCCGCAAATTTGATGAATCAGAATAATATTGGGGTTATTCCAGTGGTGGATAAAGGGTCTGTTAAAGGAATGCTGACAGATCGAGATATTGTTTTGCGCTGTGTTGCGGAAAATAAAAATGTAAATTCAGTAAAAGTTTCTGACGTTTGCTCCAATGGAATGGTATCTGTACGACCACAGGATCCTGTTTCTAATGCAATGCATTTGATGTCTGCAGAACAAGTACGTCGACTTCCTGTAATTGACCAGGGGAAATTGGTAGGTATGTTGAGCTTTGCCGATATTGCACGTGAAAAGGCCGGTATGGAAGTTGCCCAATCTATTTCCGATATTTCTAAGCCATAATGTTAAGAAGATAAAATAAATGGGTGAGACCTATTTAGGTCTCACCCATTTTTATTTTCCTGTTTTTCAAAAAACGTTTCGTGTGCGAATGTTTCGTTGGTTAATTAGAAAAATTTTAAAAGGTTTTCCCAATTTGATGCAGCAACCAAGTGCATGGCGAGTACCTTTAGAACGTCCATCCCAAAATGCAAGAACACAATCAGCACTCTTTACAATGTCAATATTGCGTACCAATGGAGCATTTCGACCATATTTTTGATAACGTGGACGGATGCAAGTGTATTTGATATTCAGTCTGTTTGCAATTTTCTTTGCCAATGTATCTACACCAGTGGCACCGCCGGAAATAATTTGGGAGCAACCTTTAGGTAATTTGCTTAGAATGACATCGTACATATCTTCTTCGGCATTACGAGAGCCGATAATAGCAACCTTCAAAATCAAACACCGCCTTTGCATCAAATTTAAAAATTAATTTTTGAGTTTACATAGATATCGTATCATTTTCAAATAAAAATGTAAACAGTTGCCCTTGTCATTTCCAATCTGTGAAAATATTGTACCTGATAAACACATCTTTTACGGAAACAGTAAAGAAGTGATATTAAAATGAAAGGGCGGTGGACGCAATGATAAGAAGAAAATGGAAAATTTTTTGTTTTTACACAAGCATTGTTATGCTAGGAGCGGTATTTTGTGGCGTATTTATTGCCAATATATTGCCAGAGCAATTTGAAGTAATCGATGGAGAGAGGCTGCGTTTGGCGTCCCTTCCTGTAACGATTAGACGCCAGGGTGCAATAAAAGCGGATGTTCCCGCCTCTGTCGGTGACTCTTATACGGCAAATCTGCGCCTTTTAGGCTTACTTGAAGTAAAAAATGTGCAAGTCCATGTTGTAAAAACGGAACGAGTGGTTCCTGACGGTGAAACATTCGGAATTAAATTATATACAGATGGTGTCATGATCGTTGGTATAGGAGAAGTTGAGACATCTTCTGGGAAAAAATCACCAGCATCCGATGCGGGTGTTCAAAAAGGAGATCAATTGATTGCGGTTGACGGAAAAACCGTGAATACGAATCAGGAGGTAGGGGAATCCATTGCGGTTTCTAAAAATAAGGGTTGCACATTAAGCTTGCGCCGAAATGGGGTAGCCTTTACTGTACGGCTGCATCCGCAACAGGATACCGCAGACGGCACCTATAAGGGCGGGTTCTGGGTGAGAGATAGTACGGCAGGAATTGGGACAGTCACTTATTACAACCCGCAGACGGGATATTACGGGGGCTTGGGACATGCTGTTTGTGATGTTGACACTGGGAAAAAGCTTCCACTATTAAATGGGGAGGCAGTAAATAGTACAATTACAAGTGTTGAAAAAGGAGAAAATGGACGAGCAGGCGAACTTGTTGGAAATTTAGAAAACAATCGATTAGGTACTTTATTGCTCAATACAGATAATGGCGTCTATGGCGTGTTTGCAAAAGCAAGAGCAGGGAAGAGCGTGCCAATTGCAATGAAACAACAAGTGCAATCGGGAAAAGCTACGGTGCTTTCAACGCTCGATGAAACGGGGCCTCATGCTTACGAGATTCAAATTGAAAAAATCAATTATGCAGGTGGCGGACATGATATGGTCGTACGTGTAACAGACCCAAAACTAATTGCTCGTACAGGTGGTATTGTCCAGGGGATGAGTGGCAGCCCTATTCTTCAAAATGGGATGTTGGTAGGGGCACTTACCCATGTTTTTATCAATAATCCGCAAAAAGGATACGCAATTTTCGCAGAAAATATGATGCATACAGCCTCATCACTTGAACTGCAACACTAATTGGGTGTATGATAAGAATATGACAAAAGTAGATTACAGTTGCCATATTCTTTCATATTTTTGCAAAAAAACAGTTTTTTGGCTTCAATTCTTGTTTGGGGTTTTCGGTACTTTTCATCATGACAATGCTGTTTTCTACTTTGATTTAATAAGATGATGCTCATAAGCTGCTGGGAAAGGGCAAAATCCGTATCTTTGAAAAAATAAAAGGGAATGCCTTGAACATTATGGTAATTTATGGTATTTTAATATAAGAAGTAGGAGGGAATTGTATAATGGATGAAAAGATCAAGGTTCTGGTCGCCGACAATAGTATGGAGATCGGACAGGTCTGTGCGGCCACATTACGTGGCTATGGAATGGATGTAACGATTATTACTAAAGATGGCCAGGAGGTTCTCGATAGCATTCAAGTCGAGACGCCATCGGTGGTATTAATGAATGCATTTATGACACGGATTGATGCAATTGGAGTCATAAAGTCGGTGTCGCAGATGAATATATCTCCCAGGCCGGTTATGATTGTGATGTCTACAGATAACCATGGGGCGATTAGTTCACAAGTGATGGAGGCGGGGGCAGATTATTTCTTCCCTATGCCATTTGACCATGATTTACTTGCCGAGCGAATCTGTCAGCTTGTGGAGAAAAAGGGCAAGCCCGGTGCAAAGTCGCCTAAATTGCCGGGTTTGGAGATCGACGCTGAGCATAACAGCGACACAGATGTTGAGATTGTTGTCACAAAAATTTTTCACCAGATTGGAGTGCCCGCGCATATTAAGGGGTACCATTATTTAAGAGAAGCAATTATGATGGCGATTAAAGATATCAATATTATTAATTCTATTACAAAGCAGCTATATCCATCTGTTGCCAAACGATATGGAACAACAGCATCGCGGGTAGAAAGAGCGATCCGGCATGCAATTGAAGTGGCGTGGGATCGTGGCGATGTCGATATTTTAAATTCTTATTTTGGTTATACCATTCATAATAGTCGCGGTAAGCCAACGAATAGTGAGTTTATTGCAATGATCTCGGATCGGCTCCGTCTTCATATGAAAACAGCCGGCTAAAGGAAGTGCGCTGTTTTCAAACTTAAACATTTTTAATGTACAGCCTATCAGTGAAACTCCTTTTCTTTATTGAGGATAAATTTAGTCCTTAATAAGGAAAAGGAGTTTTTTATGTTTTTATCAGTACAGATTAAAATCCTGTTTTAAAAAATGGAGAAAATAGGACAATGCCAAAATATCTGCACTGCCGCCGGGACTAATATTTTGGGCAATAAATTCTTGATCGAGTTTTTGCGCAAAGTGAAGAAAATCTCGATGCTCTAAATCGTTTTCTAGTTCCTTTTTGAGGGTGTGCTGAATTTCTGTCATCCTTTTATAAGAGGAGCGGCTGATTACGTTGGTGTCTTCTGAATTGGCAAGAATCGTAAAAAGCGTAAGAATACCAGTATCGTTCAAATTATAATTTTCCTGCAGAAGTTGTTCCATTTTTGGAAATGCCACATCAAACAGGATCGGAAAACCATCGATTGCTTCTCCGCGAACTCCGCGAATCCCATAACGCACAAATAGTTTTTCACCGTTTGTCGTTGCACTTTTTGCGGTCAAATTTGAAAAATCATTCGCCATGGGAGCTGCAATTTCTTTGCATAAATTTTGCAGGAT
>DOXU01000204.1 GCA_003518885.1 Oscillospiraceae bacterium | reverse complement strand
CACGAATTCAGGTGGAACATCCCATTACAGAAATGGTTACGGGGACAGATCTCATTAAAGAACAGATTTTAATTGCCTGTGGTGAACCCCTTCCGTTTCGTCAGGAGGATATCCATCTGCAGGGACATGCGATTGAGTGTCGCATTAATGCGGAGAACCCAGCATTGGGTTTTCGACCTTCTCCAGGAAGAATTGAAGCTTTACATATGCCGGGTGGTCCTGGCATTCGGATTGACAGTGCAGTTTACCAGGATTACGTGATTCCGCCATATTATGATTCAATGATTGCAAAATTAATTGCCTACGCGCCTACACGTGATGAGGCAATTAAGAAGATGCGTTGGGCATTGGCCGAATTTTTAATTGCAGGCGTTAGTACCAATATTGATTACCAACTGGCCATTTTGCGGGACCCAGATTTTCTGGCCGGGCGTATTGATGTTGGCTTTTTGGATCGCAAACAATTTCAGAGTAAATTATAAGGAGCGCAAGAGCGCTCTGATACATAGCAGGATTTCCAAATAATATGGAATAAATGAAGAATTAAATGCGGGTACAGCCCGCTGCGAGGTGAACTATTTTGCTTCAGGATCTGTTTAAAAACGTAAAAAAACGAATGTCTGATCTTCCATTTCCTCATGTTGAAGACGACGGAGTCAATATTCCAGAAGATTTGTGGTTCCAATGTCCACGCTGCCGGGCTGCCACATTGGCGGATGAGTTTGTTCGGAATTTGAAGGTTTGTCCTAAATGTGGTTACCATGCAAGGATCTCTGTAAATGAACGGTTAAAATTGACTGTGGATGAGGGCAGTTTTTCACCGTTTGATGAATCCATGCATTCGTTAAACCCAATTGATTTTCCACAATACACGGAAAAGGTGGAACAACTTCACCAAAAAACCGGTTTGCGGGAAGCTGTCGTTACCGGGCAGTGCTGCATTGAAGGAGAAAAAACGGTTGTTGGCATCATGGACAGCCGTTTTATGATGGCTTCTATGGGCTCTGTGGTAGGGGAAAAGATCACACGGGCATTTGAATATGCCACAAGAGAAAAGCTGCCAGTAGTTATGTTTACCGCCTCAGGCGGGGCAAGAATGCAGGAAGGTATTGTTTCTTTGATGCAAATGGCTAAAACGTCTGCGGCAGTAGCCAAGCATAGCGATGCTGGTCTGTTTTATTTAACGGTTATGACGGATCCGACCACTGGTGGTGTTACGGCAAGTTTTGCTTCTTTGGGGGATGTCATTCTGATTGAACCGAAAGCCTTGGTCGGGTTTGCTGGACGCAGGGTGATTGAAGGTACGATTCATCAGCACTTGCCAGATGATTTCCAGTCGGCCGAATTTCAACTGGAACATGGTTTTGCTGATGCTATTGTGCAGCGTTCGGAAATGAAGGAGACCATTGGTAGATTATTAAAAATACACCTGGGAGGGGATTTGTGGAATGGCTGATTTAAGCGCATGGGAACGCATCCAAATTGTGCACGAAAAAAACCGTCCCACAATTCACGATTACATTCCGTTATTGTTTGACGATTTTCTAGAGCTGCATGGCGATCGTAATCATGGTGATGATGGTGCCATTTTGGGTGGAATCGCCATTTTTCGGGGCCGACCGATTACTGTTGTTGGGATGGTAAAAGGACGTAATTTCGATGAAAATAAGCGTGCTAATTTTGCTATGCCAAGCCCAGAAGGATACCGAAAGGCACTTCGCCTTATCAAGCAAGCGGAAAAGTTTCACCGCCCTGTTATTTGTTTGGTAGATACACCGGGCGCAAATCCAAGTATTGGCGCAGAGGAACGTGGACAAGGTGAGGCGATTGCGTATAATATTATGCAACTTTTCCGCGTTCGCACGCCAATTGTCAGTGTCATTATGGGAGAAGGCGGAAGCGGTGGCGCGTTAGCACTTGCTGTGTGCGATGAATTGGGTATGCTAAGTAATGCCGTTTATTCCGTCATTTCTCCGCGTGGGTTTGCCAGTATTCTTTGGAAGGATAGCTCGCGTGAGCAAGAAGCGGCCGAATTGTTGAAGATGACGGCTGAAGATCTTATTCGTTTTAGCGTGGCGGATACCATTGTGAAGGAGCCGGCAGGTGGTGCACAGACAGACCCACAGGCAATGGCAGATTCTCTAGGAGATTATCTTTGGGACGCGCTCAGCAGGCTCTCTGCGCAGCCACTAGATACGCTTTTGGAGCGCCGTTATGATAAATTCCGTAAAATTGGAGAATTCGCTGAATGACGCTCTTGTTGAAGATTAAGTATTGACAATTTTTATAGCCCCATGTAGAATAATATAACGCAAGTCGTTATTTAGCGGAATGGATTCCTTGCGGCTTGAGGTTGGTGCGCAAGATGGTGGTTTTGTTTTGTGCAAACACCATCCTGAGTCCTGAAGGCAGGTAATCCTGTACGATGGATATTAAGAAAGCGGTAAAGGGGGGACAATGAAGTGGTTTTTGAGAAAGTCAAGGACAGACTGTGTGAGCAGTTGGATGTGGAAGAAGACAAAGTTACAATGGAAGCTTCCATTATCGATGATTTAGGTGCAGATTCTCTGGATGTGGTTGATCTGATCATGTCTCTCGAAGAAGAATTTGAGATTGAGATTCCAGATGAAGATGTCGAACATATGAAAACTGTTGGCGACATCGTCAAATATGTAGAAGCCAAAACGAAGTAAATCTTTATCGATTTAAAAGCAAAACCCCCGAAGAAGGAATTCCTTCTTCG
>DOXU01000231.1 GCA_003518885.1 Oscillospiraceae bacterium | reverse complement strand
GATATATTGTAGCTTTTTGCAAGAAACTTGTCAACAAAACGCCCTGGAGACACCGGCCTCCATCGTCCTAGTCGCGTAAACCAGCAGCACGCTCTAAACCACGAACTTCTTTCTCGGACAGCTCTCTCCAATGACCACTATGCAGGCCGCCAAGCCGTACATTCCCCACAGATACCCGGGATAACCGAGCCACTTCCAGACCCACTGCCTCACACATTTTACGGATCTGTCGATTGCGTCCTTCATAGAGTACCAATTCCAGAACGGACCGATCACTTCCACTCCGCAGGACAGATACTTTGGCAGGGAGTGTCTTTCGTCCATCGATAACAACACCAAGAGTAAGCTGTGCCACTTGCTCTTCCACCACACGTGGCCGTACCGAAACATGGTAAGTTTTCGGTACGTGATGGCGAGGATGCGTCAAAGCATTGGCAAAGGCACCATCGTCTGTAAACAGAAGTAGCCCTTCGCTGTCTTTATCCAGTCGGCCAATAGGATAAACTCTTATTTTAATATCTTTAAGCAGATCGACAACACAGCGCCTCTCTAATTCATCTGAAAGTGTTGTCACATAGCCACGTGGCTTATTTAGAGCAAGATACAGCTTAGGTTTCGGTTCAACTAACCGACCATCTACTGTAACACGATCACGAGCAGAATCAACGGATTGCCCTAAATGAGCAGGTCTGCCATTCACCTGTACTCTTCCAGCACGAATCCAATCTTCCGCCTTACGCCGTGAAGTTTCTCCACATTCCGAAAGATATTTTTGCAGTCTGGTATCTTTTGCGCTCAAATTAAAACTCCTTCAATAACCAACATCTCTATTTCGTCTATTCATTTAGATTTAAATAAACCGGTAAAGAATGAACGAATGGCATAAAAGAATGAGTGTGGCTTGCCTGGCGCTTTTCCTACAGAGCTTGTCGCCAATAGCGCTCCGCGGGCGACGGGCGTACCTTTAATGGTAAAAACCACTTCTCCAATTTTTTGCCCTTTTCTAACGGGAGCCGCAACCTGTTTAGGCAAGTTTACTTGCATTGTAACCTGGTGTTCCTCACCAGATTGCAGCGCAGCATCTACCTGTTCACATTGCGCCCCAATACTATTTTTTGTTCCCCCAGCAACAGAGACATTCCGCTCAATTGGCTTATCGAGTAAAGAAACCGCATGCAGTTGAGCAAATCCCTGATCAAGCAATGCGCTGTGGTCTCTCCAGTCGTCCGGATCATTTAAGGTAACGAGTACCAAGGTCACACCATTGCGCGTGGCACACGAAACTAAACAACGCCCGCTTTTCTTCGTAAAACCGGTTTTAATGCCAATTTCCCCAGTATATGTTCCCAGTAAATGGTTATGGTTAACAAGTGTACGACCGTTTTGAATCCCATTATAAGAAACTTTAATGCGTTTAGTTGAAACAATACGAGAAAAATCCGCATTATTCATCGCATTTGCACCCAACTTTGCAAGATCCAAGGCCGTTGTGTAGTGCCCGTCGGCACCAAGGCCGGACGGGTTTTCAAAATGGGTATTGTGCAACTGTAATTTTTGTGCCTTTATATTCATCTGCGCAGCAAAACCAGGAATCGATCCACCAAGAATCATGGCAATCGAATTTGCCGCATCATTTCCACTATTGAGCATCAGCCCATACACCAAAGCCCGAAGTGTGATCTTCTCATCAGGTAAAAGGCCCATAGAAGACCCTTCTACTGTTAAGGCCTCTGGCGGAACCGAAACGATTTCATCCAGCCGACCGGACTCGCAGGCAAGCAAACCCGTCATAATTTTGGTTGTGCTTGCCATTGGCATCTTCTCTTGCGGATTACTTGATGCAATCAACCTACCGCTTTGCTGATCCAAAAGTGCATAACTGTGTGCCGATAATGCCGTTGTTTTAAACGGGAGTATCAAGCACACAAACAGCATAATACCTGCCAAACAAGTCGTTTTTATCCGAAACACTGCGCCACCTCCGCATATCCCTTCTCAAAAACATATGCGGCAAGTGCCTTAGAAATGAAACAGACGAAAAACTTTTTAAATTAAATGCCCGTTGCAGGTGGATCGATTTTAGGATCCCCGTTCTTTTTATCTTTGTTAAATAAAGAAACGATTTTATCAATTAATTCTGGAACCATACTGATGGCATTATCCGCGGTAGAAGAGTTTTGTGTGATTTGCAGCAACTTGACTTGTCCTTGCGAAACAACAATAAATGCTACCGGATTAATGGTTGCACCTGCGCCACCGCCACCGCCGAAGATTTCTTTTTCCGTCTTAGTTGGCAAATCAGATCCGCCCGAAGCAAAGCCGAGTGATACTTTGGAAACCGGAATAATGACCGTTCCATCTGCCGTTGTAATTTGTTCTCCGATAATTGTATCTACATCAACCAAATTACGAATATTTTGCAATGTAGAATCTAATAAGCCTTTAATTGGATGATCATTCATGTTACAGCACCGTCCTTTTGTATTGCTGCGTCCTTGGTAGAACGCATGATTGAAATCAGCGTTTTAATGATTGTCACGCCTTGCGTAGCAATCAACGTAACAATAGAACCTATAGAAATCGAAATTTTAGAAGAGAAATTCACTTGTGTTTCCCCTTCCTGAAAAAGTGGTGTGATGCGAACATTATGTTTGCGAACACGCACAACACTCTCCAAAAAAGCAGTCCCTGTATAAATCAAGGCACAAGCCTCTCCATAACGGATGGCCGTTTTAGCGGCATCCTCTTCATGAATATCGAGTTCGAGCAAAAATAAGTCAACCCGCAGACGCCGGCCAACTGCCACTGCAATTTGTTTTAACAAACCTGCAAAATCTGAAAAGTGTGACAAAAAGAAAGAAAGAGTGGAACGGCCTTTACTTTCTGCCTTTTTTTTCTCTTTTTTGGATTTCTTCTCTTTCTTCTTTCTAGAAGAAGGCTTTTCGGCGGCATTCTCTTTGAAAAAACGATACCGAAAAAACCAAAAACGCACTTCCATGTCAAAGCGCTCAGTAAATGAAATAGACAAGTGAACACGTGAAAACCCAATGAATAGTAAAAC
>DOXU01000186.1 GCA_003518885.1 Oscillospiraceae bacterium | reverse complement strand
CTCCGCATAAAATGTAGAATTTACAACCTGTAAATCTGTCAATCTACCAAATAGAATAAGGAATGCTACAATAAATATTCCAATGAATATAACCTTACTTCTAGAAATCATTTTCTTTTTAATTTTTGCATCTTTTTGAGATCGACCGATTTTTCGCATGAATGAAATCCTCTCATTAGAATTTGTCTTTGGCGTTAATCTGTATTGCGCTCAAAATATACAAAAAGGCATTTTCATATATTAATCACGCTTATCATCTTACCACAAACTCTTAAAATTCGCCACATGTAGAATAAAACTTCTCCTATCCTTCTTTATTTTCAATACAATATTGACAGAAGTTATTTGTACTGATAGGATTAAAATAGAAAGGAGAAACTAATTAATGATGGATAAAAAGTTTGTCACAACGGCGTTCGAAATCCCCGGCTATTCTATCGATGACAGTTTTGGCATTGTACGCGGAATCACGGTGCGTTCTCGCAGCTTAATAGGGATTATGGGCGCCGGATTTCAACAAATGGTAGGCGGAAAGATCACAATTTACATAAAGATGTGCGAACAGACCCGCGAAGAAGCCTTTCAAGAAATGTTGAAACATGCAACAGAGATATCCCCTGACGCGAATGGTATCATTGGCGTTCGCTATGATGCTAATGATGTGGCGCCTGGCATCGCAGAAGTCATCTGCTATGGAACCGCTGTTCATCTTACGCGGAAATAAGAAGAAACATCCTGATATATTCAAGCATGAAAAAGCGGAGGCAATGCCTCCGCTTTTTATTGATCAGTATTAAATTCTTTTTATTGAGGACGGCAAGCGCCAGCATATTTAGATGCCCAATAACCTGAATTGATGTTATCCACAATGGTACCCGTACCCGGTTTTTCAGCATTGACCATCTGGCCACCGCCAATATAGATACCAACGTGATCAATGCTACCACCAGAGACCTTAAAGAAAACCAAATCGCCAGGTTGTAATGCGCCTTTTGAAACCGACGCACCTGAACCAATTTGTCCTGCCGCAGAGTGTGGGAGACTGACGCCATAGTGTGCATAAATATACATTGTCAGTCCAGAACAATCAAATGATGTGGGTCCAACTGCTCCCCAAACATAAGGTGATCCCACAAAGCTTTCCGCATAAGAAGCAATGGAAGAAGCATTTGCACTAGGAGCAGCACTTGTTGCTGCGCTAGTGTTGGAAGAAGATGCTGAGGCTTTGCTGCTTGTGTTAGCTGAAGATTTTGTTGTACTACTGCTTGCTGCTGAAGATTTTGTTGGTGCACTAGTGCTCTTCTGTGTCGTGCTATTAGCAGTAGCTGTTGTATTATTAGAAGTACTTCCTGCATTGCTCTGTGATTTAGATGAATCAGCAGATGTTGAGGTGGAAGTATCCGCTTTAGCCGTATTGGTTGCATTAGTCGTATCGGTTGTATTACTTGATGAATTATTAGATTTTGCCGCATTTTTGGCTGCTTCAGCAGCTTCCTCTGCCGCTTTTTCTTGCGCAGCTTTCTGCTGTGCCGCAATCTGTTGAATCTGACTATCCGTCAATGAGGTCTGCTCCTGCAAAGAGCTAACACCGGATTGTGCCGAAGCAACTGCCTGATTCTGCAGGGTCAACTGATCATTCAAAGTATCCTGCTTTGCTGCAATGGTTCCCTGGCCGTCAACCAATTGCTGTTTTGCATCGGACAAAGAATCACGAGCTGTCTTCAATTTGCTTTCATCATTTTTTAAATTTTGAATTAATTCAGTGTCATGCTTAGAGACCGCACGCACCATCGATACACGTGACAAGAAATCACTTGCGCTACTGGAGTTTAATAAGACACTCAAATAGCTACCATCGCCAGCCATGTACATGGCACGGAGACGATTTTTCAGCAAATTGTAATCTTGCTGTTCCTTGGCCTGCGTATCGGAAATCTCTTTTTCTTTACTAGAAATCTGTGCGTCAGCCGTTTGAATCTGACTTTGTAATAAAGAAATTTGTTTTTGTGTTAAGCTAATTTCATCTTTAACTACCGAAGCTTTATTAGTTGCCGTTTGCAACTCGCTTTTCTTCGTGTTTAACTGACTTTGCAAAGACGCGTACTGCTGTTTAAGACTCGAAACTGAATCAGCGGATTGGGCTGCTACCGATCCGAGTGGTACCAAGAGCAAACTGGCGGATAATGCCGCCGTGCCCGCAAGCAACCGTATGTTTATGTGCTTTCTCTTGTGCAATAAGTACACCGTTATGCCTCCTGTGATGCTTTCTTCCTTCTGCGTATTGAACATCTTTTAGAAACTCGCCCCAGCAGTTTAACTGCAAGTAACAGAGTTTTTATTCCTTTGTAACTAAAATGTAACAACTGCGTTCTATTATATCATAAAAGTAACGAAGGTGGAACAGCAAAACGGTGTTTAATCATAAATAAGCAAGGAAATTTTGGTCGCTATTTTAGGCAATATAGATAATTATTCTATAACCATTTCAAAAACCTCCTCTAAAAGATCAGATTATAGCAAATCATTCTCCCAACTCTTTTAACCATTCAGCACTACACGCATCACTTGGCATACGCCAATCTCCCCGTGGAGAAAGGGCCACACTGCCCACTTTAGGCCCATCGGGTAAACAAGAGCGTTTAAACTGTGCTGCAAAAAAGCGCCGTAAGAACTCTTTTAATCGGGTGCGAATTTCCTCTTCCTTATAAATAGAAGAAAATGCCCTGTTGGCGAGACGCAGAATTTTGGTAGGAGAAAAACCAAAACGCAGGAAATAATACAAAAAGAAATCATGTAATTCATAAGGTCCTACGATCTGTTCTGTTTTCTGTTGAATTTTCCCATCCTTAGGTGGAAGCAATTCTGGGCTAACCGGTGTATCCAAAATATCCAACAGTGTATCATGCAACAACGCATTATCGGCATTTTCCTCTGCCACATAGTGAATCAAATGACGAACAAGTGTTTTAGGCACTCCTGCATTCACCCCATACATACTCATGTGATCGCCATTGTAGGTTGTAAAGCCCAGCGCCAATTCTGACATATCTCCTGTACCGACCACCAAACCATTTTCCATATTGGCAATATCCATCACGATTTGTGTCCGTTCACGCGCTTGCGCATTTTCATAGGCAGTGTCCGTCTCCATGCTATGCCCAATATCCTTAAGATGCTTTCTCAAAGAATCTGCGATAGGAATTGTCCGTACAGTTGCTTGAATACCCTCACAGAGGACAAGCTCTGTGAGGGTATTCAAGCAA
>DOXU01000082.1 GCA_003518885.1 Oscillospiraceae bacterium | reverse complement strand
CGTGTATACACCAAATAAGAGTGGGAAGAAAAAGAACAATAAAGCAAAATGGTACGGCAAAAATATAAGGATAGATAAAGACAGAGAGGATACCAAAAGCTGCCATAACGATGATTTGCAGACTTAAACGGACGCCATATTTGCGTAAAAAATTCTTCATAGGGATGTTTCCTTTTTTGTGACGAAGTATGCGATCCCTTCAATAGGCGCGCTGTTGTTCAAGTACATGGTGATGTTTTGGTCTATGATCGCGTGAAGATACAATAAAGAGGACTATTCTGGCAAGCAAATCATGGCGGTGATGATTGCCGCCAGAAAAAAAGCGATTGTGGAGCCGAGGACGGGATACCAGAAAAACGATCGGGAATAGGAAGGAATATCTCCGGTGATTGGTACACTAAAGAAGGTTGCCGCTAATAGCAGCCATGTTCCCGTAGAGAAAAGAATGTCCCGAAAGGAGATTTCCTTTTTTCGGCCCAAATGAATGCCCACCAGGATGCCAGATAGGTAAATTCCCCCATATACATAGAGAAAATAGAGGAGGCTTCCAATGAAATCCCCGTCATTTTCGCTTGTTTGAGGGGTATTGTTTGAATAAAGATGAAAGAAGATGATGAGCACAATCATCATTCCGTGGAAAATGAAAAGAGAACGGAACTTTCGCCAAAAGTTGAGAGGCTTTTCTACAGGAAGATCAACTTTGCACAAGAGTATACGCAAGGAAAGAAGGGGGAGAAAGACAAAATAAAAGCCAATTAAAACAGCAGAAAAGTGATGCAGATGAAAAACGGAGGCGATATAAAAAGCAACGACAACAATAACAGGTAGGCTGAAATAGATGCCATATTTGCGCAAAAAGTCCTTCATGTTACAATTTCCTTCCTATATAAAGGGGAGTAATTAGTCCTTTTTGAGGCGACGTGGCAAAGCAATAAAAAAGGTCAATGCGGAGAGGCCAAGCAAACCATACAAAAGGAGGAAGGGAAGGATAAATTCCGTGCGCTGTTGGATATAGAACAGCGCTTGTCGAAGCAAAGGAATGCTCAGCAGAATTTCGGACAAAAGTAGCAGGATAAAAGCGGTGACATAAAGAAACCGTGTGGAGACTTTTTTATAGTTAAAGAGGACGAAGCAGAGAATGGCGCCAATTCCGTACAAAACGGCTAGCCCATAAGGAAAGTGAAACAAAAAAGGAAGCATGTCCAAGCGATCGTAAGGCAAAGAAGTGCGGGGAAAAGGGAGCGGGTAGACGGAATAGGGCGTATACTGCTTGAAAAGAAAAGTAGTGGATACATAGGACCAAATAAGCCACAGGGCTAAGAAAAGAGCTTGAAAAACATAGGAGAGTCGAAAACGTCCCCAAGCAACTTCTGGTTCCGCTTTTTCTTCGGGGTGCTTTTGCAGATAAAGACGATGGCCGCGTACAGTTCCCCAAAAGAACAGCGCCGTAGAAAGCAATTGGACCAAGATGAGCAAGAGAACCGTGCTCGTCAGGCTTTCCCCTTTTGCAGAATTGATGCCCATTAGTTCCAGTAAGGAAAGGGCAGTGGTAGACATAGACCATAAAAAAGTGGCCTGTGTAATTTGTCCCCAGGTGTAATTCCGCTTTTTTGTCATGGAACTACCGATCACAGAGGCCGCAACGTGTTCACCAACAAGCAAGTATAAAGGACAATATAAACAAGAAAGAAAATAGAAAGAATTCGTAGATTCTCCGTCTGTTAAGATCCGCAACAACGCATAGGTGACAAAAAAGACCAGAGAGATTCCTTGAAAAGTCCAAATAGCAAGATAAGGACGCCCCCAGCTTCTTGTCTTAGCGGATGAGGCGGGGGACAACCTTGCCAAAAGAAGACTGCAGAAAAAAACCAGTGTAGAGGCAATCAACGGAATCCAAAAGATGGCTTGTTGATCATCCGGCAAAATGGGCGTCTCGCCGATTAGAGGAATCCACAGACTGAGGAGAGAAAAGCCAAACCAAATGCCGGTTAATCCGCAGACAGAGAGAAGAGAGGGCTTTTTTCGTTTGCATAAGAAAATCCCTAACAACGCGGCGGCAGGTAGGATCCAAAGGGTAGCATAATTGCGTTGCAACGAGGAGGCGTGCAGATACCAAACATACGGGAGTGCTTTTTGCTTGAATAAATACAGAGAAATTCCCAGCATCAATCCTTGCCAAAAGAACAGGGAACGATAGGCCGCAAGGCTATGCTGTGCCGGTTTTGTTTGGCGCTGGGCAATTTTTCCGCCCCAAAAGAAAAGAGCTGAAGAACCGAAGACGGGAGGGGCAAGGGTAAATAACAAAAACCGTGCAGGCTGAAGAATGGCGCCAATGTAAGGAATGCAAAAGAAAACCAAGGTTCCAATTAACCAAATGCAAACAGAAGTTCGAAGGGAAGGGTGCTGCTGTTTTTGCTTTTTGATGAAATAGAACCCAAAAATAAAGCCAATAAGATAAACGCCCCCTTCTAGATACGGGACGAAGAAGGAACCCATGGGCAAGGAGTTAAACAGGACATAGCGTCGGGTTCCCTCGAAAAGGATATTGTTGGCGACGATGAGAAGGGAAAACAGCAAGAGAATGCCTTGGAGCCAAAGAAGCGGTCGATATTTTCGATAAAAATGGTTCATGAAACATCCTTTCGGCACACAAAAAAGGCAAGTTAGGTTTTGCGTGCTTTGTCCAAACAGATCGATCAGAGACAGGTATCCTCTTCATGCCAGTGCGTTGTTGTTTACCATTCCATGCCGGTTTGTAGGGCCAAGGCCTCTGTCGAAAAATAGCGGCCAGCAACGAGGAACCCCAAGAAAGCAGTAGCCGACAAAGGCAGTGGCCAACAAGGGGAAATTCTCAAGAAGGGAATAGGCGGCAACGAGGACCTCCAGAGAAGGCAGCGGCTGGCAAAGAGGCAACGACGCACAAATGCACGTGCTCGCTTTTTGGAAGAATCGGCAAGGGAAATCCTTCCCTTGAGGAAAATAAAAAGGGAGCGGAGTCCCATGCAAAACGAAGGGAAAATCGATAAAAAAGGCGCCTTTTTATCTCGTTCTTCCTTTTTTCATGCGTATTCAACACCGAGCAAGGAGAAAATGAAAAGAAAAAAGGGCGTTTTCGATTCCAGGGAGGCCCTGTAGGAAAAGCGCGATTTGGATAAAAGAGAGGCCTCACCCTCTTTGTGCAGAAGGACAGGCCGATTTGCCTCCTAGGGGATCAGGTCAAGATTCTTTTTCTTAGTATACCATAAATAGCCAATCAATAGCGGAAAAAGGAGAAAGACGCGTATCGAAAAATGTCGAATTGGATGAGGGCAGCAAACAAAAAGCAACAGTTCGTTTGGGCGAAAGTGGTGCGCAGAAAGTGGTAGTTTGTTTGGGCAGATTGGGTGAAGGTGGCATGCAGAAAATGATGGATCGTTTGGGCAGATTGGGTGAGGCGGCATGCAGAGAACAGTAGTTTGTTTGGGCAGGTTGGGCAAAGGCGACATGCAGAAAATGGTGATTTGTTCGGATGGATTGGGAAGGTAGTGCGCAGAAAGTGGTAGTTTGTTTGGGCAGATTGGATGAAAGGTGGCATGCAGAAAACAGTAGTTTGTTTGGGCAGATTGGGCGAAGGTGGTGAGCAGAGAACAGTGGTTTGTCCGGGCAGATTGAATCAAAAAAGCCCGCCGTTGCTTTGTACAACAGAGGGCTTTTTGGGTGGATGATCTGCTTCAATAAAAAAAGGATTGTCCTTATATCGCGGACAAATCGGGCCTTTCCTCATCGGCAAACCACCAAGCGACCCGCCGGACAGGCTTTTCGTTTCCGACGACCAGGCGGGCTGTGTCGGCGTGATCCAGTAAAGAAGGATAGGTATACCAACACGGTATCCGTTGGCTCTTTAACCAATGTGTGGCGGCTTGATCTGTTGGGGAAGGGTCCTTTTGCAAAAAGGCCAGCAGGCTGTCTGCATAAGAGCGGGGAACCGCAAATCCGACGGCGTGCCATAACGCTTTGGCTTTGATCCAACTGTCCTGATGTCGGGTGGCGCGTTTGACCAAATGCCGGACAATCGGTTCTTGCATCTGTGGGGTGGTGCCCGCCCATCTGCCCGTTCCTAGGTAAAGAGAAACCAAACAGTTTTTGGCCTGAGACAGGCAAAAAGACAGCTTTTCCTCAAAATGTTGACAGGGAATGGCATCGTCTTCTAACACCACTAACCAATCGGCCTCTGTAGCAAGCAGGCGTTGTAGGGCCTGCTGATGATTCCAGCGTTCCCCTTTTCTGGCCTCATCCATGCAAAGGGTATAGGCTTGCACCTGCTTTGCTAGAATATGGGCCTGGTTTTTACGAGCGGGGTGGGCAACAATGGCCACTTCAATTTGTGTTTTCATCTTTCCTTCCTTTTGCTTTTCTGTTTTGTAGCGTGTTTTTTGTATTGGATTTGAAAGAGAAGGAGAACGAGAGGAGAAATCCAAGTAGATTGACAAGACAAAGAAAAAAGGGGAATAAATCGTATCCGCCGTGCGGATAAAATGAGCGGGCAACAAGAAGTGATTTGTGCGTGGTGCGCAAACAGTTTGCTCTGCCTGTTGGCCTTTTTCAAAAGAGAGTGCCTGGCGCAACAGCAACCGGCCTGATTGCCCTTTGGTTTGGCCATTTTGTCTAAAAGAAAAAGTGGGCATTGGCAACAAGAAAGAAACGAAAGGGGTTTTGCCCTTGTCATCCAGAGGGAAAAAGGGCGTGTCCTCTTTTTATTTATGCTTCCACCAAGAAATCCCATCTTGCTGTTGAAACCGAAAGAGGGTGGTGACCTGGATACCCGTAATTAGATTGTGGGCGAAATCTCGATAGGCAACCAAATTGGCTGCGCCCATATCTAAAGGATCCCCAGTCAGAACCAGGACATCCATCATGCGGCGCAAAAACCGTTTAACCGTTTCTAAATCACCGCCTACCACGCCGCAATTTAACAATTGACGTGGTTGCTGATATAAAGGACGGTAGCAGTCATGTGTGAAGTTCGCTTTCATCCAGTCACAATCCGTTAAGAAGGGCTCCCAACCAAGATAAAGTTTGCCGGGTTTGATTTTTGGGGGAATCAGCCGGACAACATCGGTGGCATCCACCATCCAGACTTCTTCAGCGGGATGTTTTAATAAATAGGAATAGGCCAACTGCCATCGACGAACATACGGGCCAACGGGAATAATCGGCACTTGAATCTGTTCAGCTTGCAAATCGCCTTGCAACGGTTGGTCATAAAAAACGACCAGCTCCCCTTTGACAGAATCGGCTAGTGGTTGCAAAGGAGTGGCATCCGGGGGTTGCATGATTTGGCGGGCATCATCCATTTGAGCGGTCAGCCAAGAGGTTAACACCACGCGCTTGTGTGCATAAGCAGCAAATCGGGCGTATTCTTTTTCCTTGCGCTTCAGGCGAATGGGTAGATTGCGGGCAACCAATTGGGTACGATCGGCAGGAAAAACAGAAGAACTTACCGCTTGAAAACGATCGGCCGAATAAATCAGTTTGTCCGAATCACGCACATCCATATAGCGCCAAGAAGTGAGACCGGCAGCATAAAGACGATCGGACAAGTCCAAATGTTCTTCACACCCGGTTTGGTAAATCCGATCCATGCCGCCTACTTTTTCTATAGCCGACCGGTGCAAATAGATCAAATAGCCTCGTTCATGGCTATACCAAAGATGGCGTTCATCCCCACCCACAATATGGCAATCGCCTACGGGTTTTCCATTTGCCCAATGGGTAAAAATGGCGGTAAGATGCGGTTCTGGCGATTCCACATAAGGGCGATACCAATCTGCACACAAAGGGTAAGCATCCTCATCAAACAAAAACAAATGGGTACAGTTTGCCGCCATCAAGACACGAATTCCTGCATTTTTGGCACCTGGAACGCCTTTGGCCTTTTCGTGCCGAACCAGCTGCACCCCTTTTGGAACCACGGCCGGGGGAGTGGAGCCATCATCGATTACGCACAAAACAGCGCCCGGGGGCAAAAAGCGTTGTTGTTCTGCCAACGCTTTCTTTAATAAGGCGGGGCGATTGTGCGTTGTGATCGCAATGCCAATTTTTTCTTCCAGAGTGGAAGAGGGCTTGTCGGGAAAATCATCATGCGTTTGTTTCATACGGACCTCCTGAAAAAAGGTGGCTATTTTGGAGTGAAGAGGGGGAGAGATTGTCCCCCTTTTTCTTTCTGTTACCAGCTTATGCATTTTTCAGGAAAATGGGCACCTCACCACCAGGCTGAGCCTGGTGGGCACGGCCCACTTTTTAGGCCTCTACGGCATACTGCCTTCGAGGAGACTTCCCGGCAGCAAGGTGGAAATAAAAAACATCCAAACACACCATACAAGATGCGTTTGGATGTTTTTCAGACAGGGGACCCATTGGTTTGGAAGTGGATCATGTTGTGCCAGTTGATTTGATGATCTCGTTAGCAAGATGCCAATCGAGTCCTCCATCCGCACCGTGCACGACGATTCTTGTCTGTGCGGCGTTTTGGTTTGCATTTTTTGTATCGAGATGCTCTTCGAAGGGGGTCCGAGTATTTGGCCTGCTGTGCCCACCCTTTGGCGTTCCGCCCGCGGAGAACGGTCAAACACACCGCCACCGGGAAGCATCCTCGCAGGTGGAACGGCCAAACACCTTGCTGTCAGGAAGCTTGGCGACCCATCGAGCACAAAGATTTGTACCGAGCACCAAATTGAAGGCGACCTAAAACCAGGCTATGCCTGGCGT
>DOXU01000215.1 GCA_003518885.1 Oscillospiraceae bacterium | reverse complement strand
TTTTGCTAACAAATGTCGATCACAGTCCAGAACACTTTTCTATGGATCCGGCAGAGCAATTTGCAGTTATTAAAAAAATTCGCCAGAAAAAATGGACATTGCTCGGCAATCTACATAGTCACCCAGCTTCTCCATCGCGCCCATCAGAGGAGGATAAACGGCTGGCGTTTGATCCATCTCTTCGCTATTTAATTCTTTCTTTGATGAAAGAAGAACCAGTGGTTAAATGTTTTCACATTCATGGTACGGAAGTTGAAGAAGAATCAATAACGTTACGGGAGGAATAATCATGGCAGTAGATTATGGCGCCTTGAAAAAAGGCGGATTCATGCGGCAAAAGCAGAAAGACAACTTTTCTATGCGTTTGCGTGTGGTGGCTGGTCGTGTAACGGCGGAACAGCTGAAAGCAGTCTATGATATTGCGAATCGTTTTGGTAAGGGCTATGTACATTTGACTGCGAGACAAGGAATTGAAATTCCTTTTATTCGTTTGCAAGATCTCGATGAAGTGAAAAAGGCATTGGTGGACGGTGGCTTAGAGCAGGGCGCTTGTGGTGCACGCGTGCGTACGGTTACAGCTTGCCAGGGAAGTGCCATCTGCCCAAATGGTTTGATTGAAACCCAAGAGCTAGCAGATAAATTAGATGCTCGCTATTTTGGTAAAGATTTGCCACATAAATTCAAGTTGGGAATTACAGGATGTAAAAATAACTGCTTGAAGGCGGAAGAAAACGATTTGGGCATCAAAGGCGGTATGTGGCCGACTTATAGTCAAGATGCTTGTACTTATTGTGGCCTCTGTGCGGCGGTCTGTCCAACAGATGCTATTATCGTTGATAAGGAAGCAAAGGAATTAACCTTTGACAGCGATAAATGTGTAGCTTGTGGGCGCTGTGTGGTTTCATGTCCTACTGGTGCTTGGCAGGGTCAAAAGGGTTACGTACTTTCCTTTGGAGGAAACTTTGGTAACAACTTGAAATTTGGCGAAGAGCTCTTGCCCATTATTTTTGATGAAGATAAATTATTTGCCGTTGTAGATGCGACGATCGCATTTTTCCAAGAATATGGGCATGCTTCTGAACGGTTTTCTAAAACACTGGCTCGCGTTGGGATGGATAAACTACGTCACTATCTTGAGGGGGTCGTACAATGAGTAAAGCAGATTCATTTATTGATATTACAGATGTTGTTTGCCCCATGACATTTGTAAAATCAAAGGTGGCTATTGAAGGTCTGGAGGCTGGACAGACGCTGGAGATTCATATGAATGATGGAGAACCCATCCAAAATGTTCCACGTAGCATGAAAGATGAGGGACATACCGTCTTGGATGTACAGAATAATGATGACGGAACCTATACTATTTTGGTTAGAAAAGGCGAGGATTAAGTCATGAAATTTGACACGGCATTGCTTCATGGTGGGTATGGTCCAGATAAATCTCATGGTGCGACTTTGCCGCCAATTAGTCAAAATACTGCGTTTGCGGCCGATACGGCAGAGGACTTGGAAGCTATTTTTGCTAATCGGAAGCCCGGTTTTGTTTATTCGCGAGTGGCAAATCCGACTGTTTCCTCTTTTGAACGCCGTATAGCTTATTTGGAAGGCGGAATTGGCGCGGTTGCTTGTAATTCCGGAATGGCAGCAGTTACAGTGGCTTTGTTTGGCCTTTTGCAACAAGGAGACGAGCTGCTCTCCGCATCTGGAATTTTTGGCGGGACACATTCCTTGTTTGACAGTTTGGCCGATTTAGGTATTCATACGACCTTTGTGCCCGATAGTCGTGTTGCTTCTTTTGAAAAGGCCTTTACAGAGCATACCAAAGCGGTTTTTGTAGAATCCATTGGAAATCCAAAGTTGGATGTGCCTGATATTGCGGCCCTTGCTAAACTGTGCGATGCACATGGAGCAGTTTTGATTGTGGATGCTACGATGGCGACGCCGATGTTGTATCGACCAATTGCGCTTGGTGCACATTTGGTTATTCATTCCACATCAAAATTTATCAACGGGAGCAGTAGTGCTATTGGTGGTGTGCTGATTGATGGTGGTCGGGTAAAGTGGACAGCGGAAAGATTTCCGGCCCTTAAACCCTATCTGAAATTTGGTCCCCCGGCTTTTTTGATTCGTTTGCGTGAGAGTATTTATCGCGATCATGGGGCTTGTATGCCCCCAATGCATGCCTATTTGAACAGCATTGGATTGGAAACCATGGCTGTTCGTATGGAGCGCATTTGTGATACGGCTTTAAAATTGGCAACAGCATTGCAACAAATGCCAGGGGTAAAAGAGATCAACTATCCAGGTTTGTCTTCACATCCTGATCATGATGTTGCAAAAGCACAGTTTAATGGTCAATTTGGCCCAATGTTCACCCTGCGTGTGGGCACGTGGGAAAACGCCTTTGCTGTCTTGAATGCATTGAAATGTTGTACAATTGCTTCTAATATTGGGGACGCCCGCACTTTGGTCTTACATCCAGCTTCGAGCATATATCATGAATATTCGAAAGAAGATCGTTTGAAGATGGGTGTACCAGATGATTTGATTCGTGTTAGCGTTGGTCTTGAAGATAGCGATGACTTGTTGGAAGATTTCCGTACTGCGCTCCAAACGGTGAAGGAGGGCGGTTAATGGAATTCCAACATAAGACAGTAAAAACTGACTTTCTAATTATTGGTGGGGGGACAGCCGGTTGCTTTGCGGCAATTACGGCGGCAGAGGCGGATCCGGATTTGCAAATTTTAATTGTGGAAAAAGCGGAAATCCGTCGCAGTGGCTGTCTGGCAGCCGGTGTCAACGCGTTGAATGCCTATATTGCAGATGGGCTTGCGCCTTCTAGCTATGTGGACTATGCACGAAATGATGCCTCTGATATTTTAAGGGAAGATCTCGCTATCACAATGGCGGAGCGGCTGAATGCGGTAACACGCAAGATGGAAACGCTGGGCCTTGTTATTTTGAAAAATGCAGATGGTAAGTATGAGATGCGTGGCAAACGCAATGTGAAAATTAACGGTGAAAATATTAAACCATTACTTGCTAAAGCGGTAGCCGCTCATCCTAATATTCAAATTTTAAATCATATAAATATTACGGATTATTTGTGCGTAGATAATAAAGTTGAGGGTGCGGTCGGTTTTTCCATAAAGGAGCCAGTCCTTTATACTTTTTACGCGAAGGCTACTCTTTGTGCAACTGGTGGT
>DOXU01000142.1 GCA_003518885.1 Oscillospiraceae bacterium | reverse complement strand
TCTGTGAATAACAGGTTTGCTGAAAATACCTCTTGACTTTTTGGGTCGAGAGGTTTTTGTTTGCTTAAAATGAGGAGAAAATTTATGCATATTGAAGACGGCATCCTGTCCGCAGGTTCCCTGATTACGTACTATGGCATTACCGCTGCAGTGGTTGTGCCTGGTGTCCTCCAAATGAAGAAGCGGGTGTTGGATAGCCCATATTATAAGCCGTTAACGGCCATGGTGGGGGTTGCAGTATTTGTTATCTCCTCCATGCATTTGCCGGTTGCTGTAACCGGTTCTTGTTCCCATCCGTGTGGTACGCCACTGGCCTCTATTATTGTGGGGCCGTTTGCTACGGTGGTGCTTTCCGCGTTAGTTTTGTTTTTCCAAGCAATATTCTTGGGGCACGGGGGCATTACCACCATCGGGGCCAATACCGTTTCCATGGGGATTGCGGGGACCCTCTCTGGGTTTATCATTTGGAAATTCTTCCGTAAGATCAAATGTCCAATTTGGGTGGCGGCCTTCCTTGCCGGCCTTATCGGGGACTTGGTCACTTACCTGACCAGTGCCCTAGAGTTAGCGATTGACCTGCATGGACACGTGCCACTGGTTAAACAGTGGATGGTGTTTTTCATGGGGTATGGCCCAACTCAGTTCCCGTTGGCCATTGCCGAGGGCGTGTTTACCGCCGTGGTCTTGCAGATCATGCTTTCTCGCCGTCCTGATTTGCTTCCGGGCGTGGGCGATCTCCGTACAAGGGGGGCTCGTTAAGATGCAAAGTTCAAATAATACAGCAGTAAATCCAAATCAAAATCAAAAAGCCAAATCGATTAAATGGTTCGATGGCTTTACGCGTGCCATTCTCATTGTCATGTTTGTCATTTTGGCGTTTATTTTTGTTTCGGGTAAATATATGGATAGCCATAAGATGGAAGCGACCGGTACCGATGATAAGGTCAATAACATGACCCAAGTGGAACATAAACCTTTTGTTGAACTGCCAGGCGATGCACAAGTAGGGGCCTTCTCGGTTGCCAATTTCTGTGCAGGCTTGATTGTCGGCCATCATTGGCAAAAACTGTTTGGTAAGAAAAAAGATGAAGCCGAGGAAGAGAACGCAGATTAATGGAATTAGGGTTTTTTCAGACAATTGAGGAAAAAGATGCTTTTCTTTTTCGCATAGATGGCCGGGTAAAAACGGTTTTTCTGCTTGTTTGCGTGGTGCTTGCTGCCTTGGTGCAGTCGATTGTCGCGGCCGCAATACTCTGGGCGTTTGCCGTGGTGCTGTATGGCACGTTAAAAATGCCGTGGCGCCCTCTTGTGTTGCGCCTCATCATGCCGTTTAGTATTGCTTGGCTGGTGTTTTTAAGTGTCATCTTTACGCATGGACAAACCGTGTGGTTTGTTTTGCTCCGCCATCCGTTCACCCTTATTGCGTATCAAGAGGGGTTTGGGCTTGGTCTTCTGATGATGACGCGCATCATGGCAGCCGTTTCGTTGGCTGCTCTGCTTGCGTTTTCTACCCCCATGACCGAGATCTTGGAGACCTTGCGTGAGCTGCACTTGCCGCGTATGATGATCGACATTGCCGAATTAATGGCACGGTATCTTGCCTTGCTGGAGGACACCTCCAGTCGGATGCATCGTGCCCAACATAGTCGGACGGTGCGCCGTTTGACTTGGTTAGAGCAGATTCAAAACGCTGGGGCGATTGCCGGCCGTGTCCTGTTGGAATCCTTTGAGCGTGGTATGCGTGTTTATGGGGCCATGGCTTCCCGTGGCTACCGTGAAGATCAGAAACCCGTGCCGTATTATACGGAGCGGGTTTCCGCGCTTTCCTTGCAAAAATGTGCGGCTTTGGCCATTGTTCCCGTCGTTTCCTTGGTACTGAATTTTCTGTTGTAAAAAAGGGGCAAGCATGAGTTTAATTGAGATGAAGCAGGTGGCCTATCAATATCCAACCGGGCGCCTGGCTCTTTCCGACGTCAATCTGCAAATTGAAAAAGGGGAACGCGTGGTTGTTTTGGGGCCAAATGGTGCCGGAAAATCCACGTTGTTTCAGCTGTTCAATGGGTTGTTGTTGGCAAAAGAAGGCACCGTCACAGTGGCGGGGCTTTCTGTAGAAAAAAAGCACTTGTATGCCGTGCGGGAAAAAGTCGGCATGGTTTTTCAGGATCCGGATGATCAGCTTTTCAATTCAACTGTCAGGCAAGAGATCGCCTATGGGCTAAACAATATGCGCTTGCCGGCAAAGGAGACAAAAGAGCGGATTGATTGGGCCTTGGAAATGACGGGCATGGCGGATTTTGTAGATAAAAGTCCGCATAGCTTGAGTGGAGGGCAAAAAAAGCGGGTGGCTTTGGCCAGTGTGTTGGCCATGCAACCCGAGGTTTTGGTTTTGGATGAACCGACCGCAGCCCTTGACCCCCATGGTGTTTATGCCCTGGTGGAACTTTTGCAAAAGATCAATCAAGACCTGGGGATTACGCTCATTTTTTCCACGCATGATACGGATATGGTGCCTCTTTTGGCCCAGCGTGTTTATTTGTTGGCGGATGGTAAAGTGGTGTCCAATGGGCCAATCAAAACCGTTTTCAAGGAAAAGCAAAGGCTGCGTAGCATGGGATTAAGGCTTCCACGCGTGGCTCATTTGGCCGAAATCTTGCAAAAAGACGGCCTGTTGCCGCCCGGCGAACTCCCTTTTACCATTGGGGAGGCGCGCAAGATTTTTGGACAAGCCTTGCGTGCAAGCAAAAAGTAAAAAGGATACGGCGCAATGGTTGTTTGCCCAAAATGTGCTATTCCCCATTTGCTTGCGGTCCACCTTTTGTTAGTGTATTGGTATTTTCATTTTATTTTGGTTTAAAATAAAAAAACACGATTCTGCCCGATGGGGGAACGCCATTTTCTAAAGAATAAAGGAAACGTATTTTGCAAAAAAACTTTTCTTTAGAAAAAACCGGTTTTCGCTCATCGGGCAGCCGTTTATCCCACTCATTTTATCAGTAGAGAATAGAAAGGAACTAGGGGCGATGAAAGGAAAAAAAGCACTGTTGGTTGTCAGTTTTGGTTCAACCTATAAAAAACCGATGGAGGCGTCCATTGGCGCGGTGGAAAAGGCTTTGCAAAAGGCGTTCCCCCAAGAGGATCTTTACCGGGCGTTTAGTAGTCAGATGGTCATTCATCGTCTGAAAGAAAAAGAAAACTTGTCCATTCGTACAATGGAGGAGGCCATGCAAGACCTGTTGGCCAAAGGGTACGAGCAAGTCCGTTGTCAGACAACGCATTTGCTCAATGGGGTGGAGACAGCGCGTCTTTTGGCCGTGTTGCATCAATACCAAGCGCGGTTTCAAACCTTGCAGGTGGGTGCGCCTCTTTTGTCCACGCCTGGTGATATGCAAAATATTGTAGAGTGGGCCATTAAAGCGTATCCGCTGGCAAAGGACGAAGCAGCTGTTTTGGTTGGGCATGGAACCAATCATTTTGCCAATGCAGCTTATGCGGCGTTAGATTATGCATTTCGTGCCAAAGGACAGACGGCCTATCAAATTGGCACGGTAGAAGGGTATCCCGACATGCAGGCGACTTTGCAGGCCCTGCAAAAATTAGCGATTAAAAAGGTGTGGTTGGTGCCTTTGTTGGTGGTCGCAGGGGAGCATGCTTTGCATGATATTAACGGAGAAAAGCCCCATACATGGAAAACGGTGTTGACAAAGGCGGGCTATCAGGTGAAAATTGTAGAAAAAGGGTTGGGGGAAGAGGCCGACATTCAGCAGTTGTTTGTAGAGCATGCAAAAGCGGCCACCCCTTTGGCAAAATAGAAAGAGAGTATACAAGATGTTTGAAGGATTTTCGGTGATCAAGCCGGCCGAGATTGAGGAAGAGCGTTTTGCCACCATTACGCGTTTGTTGGGGGAACAGACTTTCCCCCCGTTAGAGGCGCCTATTGTCAAGCGCGTCATTCATACCACTGCCGATTTTGAGTTCGCACATGCTCTCCATTTTACCCAAGACGTGGTCAAGCAGGCGGCGGCGGCCATCCGAGAGGGTTGCCATATTGTCACCGATACCAAGATGGCGGCGGCGGGTATTAACAAACGGGAACTGGGCAAATATGGTGGAGAGGTGGTTTGTCTGATTGGGGATGCTTCGGTGGCAAAAGAGGCAAAAGAAAGGCAAATCACCCGTTCGGCTGTTTGCATGGAGCGGTTGGCGCCTGATGCGAAAAACGGTATTTTTGCGCTGGGTAATGCGCCGACTGCGCTCATTCGTCTTTCCGAGCTGATTGAAGAAGGCAAAGCACATCCCCGTTGCGTCATTGGGGTGCCGGTTGGGTTTGTCAATGTGGTGGATTCTAAAGAATGCATCTTGCAAACGAACACCCCTTCCATTGTGGCAAAAGGGCGAAAAGGAGGCAGTACCGTCGCGGCGGCGATTGTCAACGCCATCCTGTATATGATGCGCGACGGCCGGGCATAACCCGGTTTCAGGCCGCCTTCAGCTGTGTACCTGATGGCACCTTAGTGCCCGGTGGAGAACCTGTTTTTTGCTTGCACTGGTAGGCGCACTCGCCCAAGGGCAACTGGGCAAAATCGGAAGACTCCGGTGCCCGAAGGTGGACACCACACAGCGCATCCTGGTTTTAAGCCCAAAGTACGGTTATAGTAAAGCCACGCCCAGCGCGAGAAGTTCCCTTCCTTAAAAGGGAGTATCCCATCATCCGGCTGCGGGCGCTCGCGCAAAAAAACGCTTCTTATCACATACGGCCCGATAGGCCGCCTCAATTTGCGACCTTACAGTACTCTGGTATCTGGTTGCGCATAAACGAAAAAAGGGGGGGATTGTCACGCCACAAAACACCAGAATAAAAGAAGGAAAAGCCTTGCGTACCGGGGTGACAACGGGAAGTTGTGCGACCGGGGCGGCCAAAGCGGCGGCCACGGCGCTTTTGTCGGGGCAGACGCCCCCCACCATTCGGATGAAGACGCCAGGTGGGGAAGAAGTGTTTCCGTCTCTT
>DOXU01000121.1 GCA_003518885.1 Oscillospiraceae bacterium | reverse complement strand
TCTTTAGAGAGGCCGGTTGTCTTGTCACAGAAGAGCAAAATCGTCTACATCTTCGCGCGCCAGAGCATCTGATGCCGCTGGCTTGTGTGCGGACCATGCCATACCCAGGTTTTCCAACCGATGCACAAGCACCGATGATGGTACTTTCCACTCGCGCAATAGGCACCAGTATGTATGTGGAAAATATCTTTGAAAACCGGTATAAACATGTTCCCGAATTGGTACGCATGGGGGCTTCTATCAAATTAGAAGGCAAAGTTGCGGTAGTAGAAGGTGTTCCGGCATTGTTTGGTGCCAATGTATTGGCCACAGATTTGCGTGGGGGTGCGGCGTTAGTTTTGGCAGGTCTTGTGGCTGAGGGTATTACGGAAGTGCGCGGAGTACACCATATAGACCGTGGGTACGTCAATATTGAAAAAGCAATGCAAGCACTTGGGGGACGCATCCAGCGGGCTGATGGATAATGACGGAGGAGTAAACAAGGAATGCACCAATCTGATCCAAGACATACACGACGACGGACGTCTAAGCGTTCCGTTAAGCCAAAGCCTCGTCGTGTACGACATGTAAAGAAAAAGCGCAGAAGGCTGACTAGATCAGGGCGAATTGTCCTAAGAGGTGTCGCTCTGATTTTGGTTGTTGTGATCGGGATCGTCATCTTTCGCGCAGCTTTCCCTGTGGGAAATGTTGTGATTGAAGGAAAGGTGCCTTACACAACAGAGCGCATTTTGCAGGCAGGTAATATAAAAAAAGGTGATCAATTTTTTGGGGTGAATACCAAACAAATTACCAGCCGGCTGGAATCTTTACTGCCTTATGTAGGAGAGGCAAAGGCATCTGTTCATTTCCCCAATACCGTGGTTATCCAATTAACGCAGGCGACCCCTGTTTTTGCGGTGGCAGACGGTTCTTCCTATGCTTTAACGGATGATGAAGGAAAGGTCCTGCAAGTAGTTACGGATTTGCAACCTTACTCCAATGTGGCGTCCGTTGCAGGGGTAAGCGTAAATTCTTTACAACCCGGGCAGTCCATTGGAGCAAAGACCATGTCACTGTATCGGACCGCAGTTTCTATTTTAAAGACACTTAATTCCGCTGGTGTAAAACAGATTACCTCTGTCAATGTCAGCAATCAGTATCAGATTTCCTTTGCTTATCAAGGACGTGTGACAGTGATTGTTGGTACCACCGCAGATATGGACACAAAGTTGCAATATGCCACATATATCCTCTCTAAACAGTTGTCTTCGTCAGATAAAGGGACATTGGATGTTTCACAGACTGCCCAAAACGGCACTACGATTTTCACGCCGGGGCAGTAAAATGGTGAAGGATTTGTAAAAAGCAGGTAGAAAATACAGGTATAATTTGTGTAGACTATTGAAAAAATGCCCTAAACCCTGTAGAATAGAGTACATAATGTGGCGTCGTATAATTTGGAGGGAAGAGTAATGGCTTTCGAGCTCGATAGAGATATTGAAAATATCGTTCAAATAAAGGTTGTCGGTGTGGGCGGCGGCGGCAATAATGCTGTGAACCGGATGATTAGATCTGATGTTCAGGGTGTAGAATTCATCTCAATTAATACGGATAAACAGGCTCTCCTTCTTTCGCAGGCGACACACAAACTGCAAATCGGGGACAAGCTGACACATGGCCAGGGCGCAGGGGCTAATCCTGAAAAGGGGCAGCGTGCTGCAGAAGAAAGCCGCGACGAGATTGCTGATGCTTTAAAAGGGACCCACATGGTCTTTATTACAGCTGGCATGGGTGGTGGCACTGGTACAGGTGCAGCGCCCGTTATTGCAGCTGTTGCTAAAGAGCTGGGAATTTTAACCGTTGGTATTGTGACGAAACCTTTCTCATTTGAAGGTCGTCGCCGGATGGAACAGGCAGAAAACGGCATCATGGCACTGCGTGAGCATGTGGACTCTTTGGTTATTATCCCAAATGAGCGGTTGAAATTAGTCTCTGAACAAAAGATCACGCTGGCAAATGCTTTTGAAGTAGCAGATGGTGTGTTGCAGCAAGGTGTACAGAGTATTTCCGATTTGATTAAGGTCCCTGGCCTTGTCAACCTGGACTTTGCGGATGTTACCGCCGTGATGAAAGACGCCGGCTACGCCCACATGGGTGTGGGACGAGCCTCTGGAAAAGACAAGGCCGAGCAGGCCGCCCGTATGGCAATCTCCAGTCCGTTGCTTGAAACATCTATTGCAGGTGCACGCGGTGTTATTATTAACGTTACGGCATCAGCTGATATCGGCTTGGATGAAGTGGAAGCTGCCTCAAGTATGGTGACAGAAGCAGCCGATCCTACTGCCAATATTATTTGGGGTGCTGCCTTGTCCGAAGATTTGGATGATGAGATTGACATTACTGTCATTGCAACTGGCTTTGCAAGTGATGATTTGCCTCCATCTATGCAAGAAGCAGAACAAACGGGAGCCGCACCAAAAGCAGATACAAAAACTTCTGCAACAAACAAACAGGGAAAAACGACTTCTGCCCCAAACACCCAACAGGCAGAAGAACAGCCAAAACCTGGTGCAGATGATGAATATTTTGACATTATGAGCATTTTCAAAAATCACCGAAAATAAGCACTTTTTTACGTAGAGAAC
>DOXU01000219.1 GCA_003518885.1 Oscillospiraceae bacterium | reverse complement strand
GTACCATAAATTTTCCTGAAAAAAAAGTATACTTTGGGGATATATTTTAGAAAAAACTTCCAGAAATATTGTATAATAAGTTAAAAGGGTATGTAAGGGGGAAAACTATTTGTACTGGAAGTTGGCAAACGAAAAAAATTGGAGGTCCTTCAAGGGGATATTACGCAGATTAAAGTAGATGCGATTGTAAATGCCGCCAATACAACACTTTTAGGCGGTGGCGGGGTTGATGGGGCCATTCATCGAGCAGCCGGACCGGCACTTTTACATGCGTGCCGGGAATTACATGGATGTGATACAGGAAAAGCTAAGGTTACGAAAGGATATCTTCTGCCGGCCCGATATATTATTCACACACCAGGCCCGATTTGGAAAGGAGGAGACTTCAATGAAGGAAAATTGTTAAGTTCATGTTATCAATCGTGTTTGGTTCTAGCGGATAAGTTCCACTGTCAAACGTTGGCTTTTCCGTCCATTAGTACAGGTGTTTATCATTTTCCCCTTATACAAGCTGTACACATTGCGGTAAAAACAATTATTGAGTATTTACAAAAGGAAAGTAAATTGCGAAAAGTTTTCCTTATTTGTTTTGATGAAAAAACATGGAAGGCATATAAATGGGAAATTTCCGGATGGTTGGATCAAACTGAGTAAATTGGCTCAAAAGATAAGCGCCGATACCTTTTATAGTATCGGCGCTTATCTTAGAAGATAGGGTAATAAAAACTTATGCTTGAATTGACTGCACTAAGCTATCAGATAAAGCTTCGATATCCGGGGCTTTTAGATCATTTAATGTTGAGGTGAGTGTAACGGTTGGATCTAATACGGTTGAATTTTTCAATTCGTTTTCAACAAAGTTGCGCATTAATTCATCGGACTTACATGCCCAAGTGCCGTTCCCGATAATACCAAAAGTGCGATTTTGCACATTTAGCGCTTTCATATCCATTAGGAAATTTTTCATCACTGGATAGATGCCTAAATTATACGTAACAGAGGCTAAAACAATGTGACTCATTCGAAATGCTTCAGAAATTAAATAAGAAACATGTGTGTTGGAAACATCGAATAACTCAATATTGGTAACGCCTTTTTTGGCCAAGCTGGTAGCCAAAACCTGTGCAGCATTTTCGGTATTTCCATACATGGAGGCGTAGGCAATCATGACCCCTTTTTCCTCTGGCTCATAGCTGCTCCACTTGTCATATTTATCTAAGAAGTAGCCAAGATTATTGCGCCAGACCAAGCCATGTAGTGGACAGATTGTTTTAATATCAATGGTACTGGCTTTTTTCAATAACCTTTGGACATGAGGACCGTATTTTCCGACGATATTGGTGTAATACCGGCGCGCTTCATCAATCCAGTCTCTATCATAATTGACTTCGTCATTAAAAAGTTTGCCGTCTAATGCAATGAAGGAGCCAAATGCATCCGCGGAGAAGAGAACGCCATTTGTCACATCAAAAGTTACCATAGCTTCTGGCCAATGGACCATAGGGGCAGCAACAAAAGTGACGGTGTGTTTGCCAAATGAGCGGGTGTCGCCCTCTTTTAATACGTCTGTGTGTCCATCGATCGGATATCCAAATTGATACATCATCTCAGTTGCTTTTTCTGTGGAGATGATTTTAACTTGTGGGTAGCGGGATAGCATTTCCGTAATGCAAGCGCCATGATCTGGTTCCACATGATTGATAACCATGTAATCCAATGGGCGTCCATCTAAAAGATGTTCAACATTTTCCATGAACTGACGGCAAACAGACCAGTCTACCGTATCAAAAAGAACGGTTTTTTTATCCAAAAGCAGATAAGAGTTGTAGGAAACACCCTTAGGAATAGGGTGGATGTTCTCAAATAATGTTAACCGATGGTCATTTACCCCAACCCAATATAAGTCTTCATTGATATTTCTTACACAATACATAACGGATTCCCCCTTATTATTTTGAAAGCGAGCTTACAGCAAAAAGGTATTCAGACTTTGATGAAGTTTGCCTTTTCTTCACCACAATCGGGGCAGGTCCAGCCATCCGGTAATTTATCAAATGGGGTTCCCGGTTCTATGCCATTTTCGGGATCGCCCAATTCTTCGTTATACTCATAGCCACAACCATTACAGACATAAATAACAGGTTTTTGCTTTGACGGTAAAGAGCGCTTCATCTTCTTGAATGCTGGAGCGGTTTTCTTTGTTTCGCCATTATCTAAAGCTGCTGTCAATAATGGAAGGATCTCGTTTACATCACCGACAATACCATAATCACAGTTTTTGAAAATTTGGGCATTTGCATTGATATTAATTGCCACAATTGTGGTTGCCTCTTTAATTCCTTTTAAGTGCTGACCGGCGCCAGAAATGCCACAAGCAATATAAAGATTACCGTTGAATTTTTGCCCGGACATTCCTACATAGCGATTCAGTGGAAGATACTGCAGCGTTTCAGCAACTGGACGTGAACAACCAATGGCGGCACCTGCCTGTATAGCGCGGTCTTCAATTAATTTCATATTGGATTTTTCCCCAATACCTTTGC
>DOXU01000161.1 GCA_003518885.1 Oscillospiraceae bacterium | reverse complement strand
CCTGTGCGCTTCCCGTGGTTGCAGGAGCGGTTGATGGTTTTAAAGAAGTGATGCAGGATGGGCAAACAGGATATTTAGCTATACCTGAAAGCGTTACAGATTTGGCAGATAAACTGGAAAAATTGGTTGTCAGTCCTGATTTGCGAGAGCAAATGGGTGCAGCCGGAAGAAAAAATGTAATGCAGCGGTTTGAATGGGATCGCTGCGTAACGAAGATGGAACAGGTGTTGGAAAAAACAGCCCAGAGGAAAGGGGCAGATTCGTGAATATTATGCTGATTAATCATTACGCAGGCTCACCTGTGCGCGGTATGGAGTTCAGACCTTGGTTGATGGCACGTGCATGGCAAAAACTTGGACATAAAGTGGTGATTGTTGCGGCAGATTTTACGCATCTTAGACAGCAAAACTTTCAGGTAGAACGGGATTTTTCAGAAGTAGATGTAGATGGCGTACCCTATGTGATTTTAAAAACACCGCATTATCATGGAAATAATTTGGGCAGAGGAATCAATATTTTAACTTTTTGTTTAAAGCTCTCTGCTCATGCAAGAAAAATGGCACATGTTTATCGGCCGGATGCCGTTATTGCCTCTTCAACGTATCCGTCTGATATTTATTCCGCCGCTAAGATCGCACGGAAGGCAGGGGCACGTTTATATTTTGAATTACATGATTTATGGCCACTTACGCCGATGGTGATGGGGAACTTGCCATGGTGGAATCCATTGATTATGTTATTGCAGCATGGAGAAAACACAGCTTTTTCACGGGCTCATAAAATTATTTCTATTTTGCCAAATGCTGATCGCTACATTCGTGAGCGCGGGTACGATTCTTCTAAATTTGTATATATCCCCAATGGGGTGATTGCGAGCGAAAGAGAAGAAAAAACGGTGGATTTGCCACAGATAAAAACGTTACAGGCATTGCGAAAAGATGGCTGGTTTTTAGTGGGCTATACAGGGAATCACTCTGTTGCTAATGCGTTAGATTTCTTTATTGATGCAGCAACATTAATGGAAAACCAAAAGGTTAAATTTGTTTTAGTAGGTGGTGGAAACCACAAAGAAGCTCTGATGGAACGTGCCAAAAAAACGAAAAATGTTTTATTTCTGCATTCTGTTCCCAAAACAGCAATGAATACATTGCTTGCCGAGCTTGATGTTGCTTATATGGGGTTGGCTAAATCAAGATTATTTGATTATGGGGTTAGCCCTAACAAGTTATTTGATTATATGTTGGCGGCTTGCCCTGTGATTTATGCTGTTGAATCCTCTAATAACCCAGTAAAAGAGGCGGGCTGTGGTATCACAGTTCCGGTTGGGCAGCCTGAGGCTATTGCGGAGGCCGTAGATCATTTGATGGAAATGGCAGAAGCGGATCGCTATGAGATGGGCAGAAAAGGTTTAGCATATGTTTTAAAAAATCATGATTATCCAACATTGGCTAAAAAGTTCGCAGATGCATTGAAAAATTAAAGTGATTTTAAAATTTTGGACAATCAACGGAGGACCAAAAAATGCTAAAAAAACGAGAAAAATTTTTACCTTATGCATTGCCATATTGGGACAATCAAGAAATTGAAGCAGTGGAAGCAGCTATTCGCTCAAATTGGTGGTCAAGAGGCCCCAAGACCGGTGCGTTTGAAGAAGCGTTTGGAAAAGCAGTAGAGGCGCAGTTCACGGTGGCCACCAATTCTTGTACGGCTGCTATGCACACAGCTTTGGCTGTAAAAGGAATTGGTCCGGGCGACGAGGTTATTACTACACCGATGACCTTTTGCTCGACGGCAAATGTTATTTGTCACGTAGGGGCAAAGCCTGTTTTTGCCGATGTTTTGCCTCAAACAGGGTGTATAGACCCCGCTGCTATCGCCCGTGCTATTACGCCGAAAACAAAGGCGATTATTCCAGTACATTATGCTGGACAGCCTTGTGAAATGTCTGCTATTGAGCAATTAGCAGCAGAGCACGATTTGTTCCTTATGGAGGATGCTGCGCATGCGTTTTGCACGAGTTATAATGGGCATCCCGTTGGAGCAAAACACACAGCGGCTTTTAGCTTTTATGCGACAAAAAATCTGGCGACAGGCGAAGGTGGTATGTTGGCAACAGATGATGAAGAATTGGCAGAGCGTGCACGTGTTTTCGTTTCGCATGGGATGAGTCGAGGTGCGTGGAATCGTTATGCAAAGGGTGGAACTTGGCATTATGATGTAAAAGTTGCTGGATATAAATATAACATGACTGACCTACAAGCGGCGTTAGGACTGTCACAATTAAAAAAAATTGATTATATGCAAGCGAAGCGCAAGGAGTATGTGCATCTCTATCAAGCATTGCTTAAAGGTATAAAAGGAATTCGCACACCAGTGGAGGAGTTTGCACAAGGGACTCCTTCGTGGCATTTGTATTTATTACGTGTTAAAGAAAATGAATTGGATATTGGGCGGGATACCTTTATTGAAGAATTGAATGCTTACAACATTGGGACCAGCGTGCACTTTATCCCAGTACATCTCCATCCGTTTTATCAAGAACACTATGGAACGCGCGAAGGAGATTTTCCGGTAGCGGAGCAGATTTATCAGGAGGTCATGAGTTTACCGTTGTATCCATCCATGACAGAAGAGGATGTGCGTTATGTTGCAGGAGCAATTCGAGAAATATGCACACGCCACGCAAGATGAGGTACTACAATCTTATCGTGCACATTTGAAAAAGCATTGGGTGGGGCTTGTTGCAAAACGTATATTTGACTTGTTCGCAGCTTCTTTATGTATTGCTATTTCGTCTCCGTTATTATTGGCCGCGGCAGTAGCAATCAAAATTTCCTCCAAAGGGCCTGTTTTTTATCGACAATTACGTGTAGGGCAAGGGGGAAAGCCCTTTTATGTGTTAAAATTTCGGACCATGTGTGTTAATGCTGATCATGCAGGAGAGATTACTGTTGGCAGTAAAGATACCCGTATAACTGGAATTGGGAAAATATTGCGAGCAACGAATTTTGATGAATTTTCTCAGTTTTTTCAGGTCATAACGGGTAAAATGTCTATTATTGGTGTACGCCCGGAAGTTCCCCATTATGTTGACTATTATCAACCAGAGGACTATTCTACTTTGTTGTTGCGCCCAGGTATGACTTCTCCGGTGGCCATTGTTTATCGACATGAGAATGATTTATTAGCAGCGGCGGTTGACCCAGAAGCCTGTTACATAAAGAAAATTTTGCCGGAAAAAATGGAGATTAATCGACAATATATTAGGACCTTTTCTTTTCGAAACGATTGGCGTATTTTGGGCCGAACATTTCGTTGTTTGTTTGAAAAGGATGCGTTGCTTGAGGAACAAAAAAACAGGCCATCTACTTAAAGATGCCTGCTAAAAGAGTTATTTGTTTAATAAACGGATGGTTCTATAAACACAATAAATAATTTTTCTGGCCTGCCAAATTGTCAAGCATGCCGCTATAATAAAGAGTAATGCCGAGACAACTTTGCGCCGTCCAGGGTGCTTTCGATTAAAAAAATTATTAAGTGATTTTGCTTGGGACAAAACGGTTGCCTGTGACAAGGATAAAACGCCTCCTTGGCAAGTCTCCCTTTTGAGTGAGCGGGTTTTAACAATAGAGTGCCCGGCATTATGCGATCTATGCAAGTTATTGGGCATCCTGTAT
>DOXU01000097.1 GCA_003518885.1 Oscillospiraceae bacterium | reverse complement strand
TTGTACACCTTTTAAGATAAAATCTATCCAATTCAAATATGCCGCCTCCTGCATAAAATACACGGTTCTCCTTTGCGTAAAACACACGATATTACCATATTGGATTTACAAATAATTTATGCTTTCATTCTGCAAAATTTTCATAAAATATCGATTTTAGAATTCACACAATAGAAATGGCCGTTTTTCCGTTTTTTGAAATAGTGGCACTATTGAATTGCTGCCTAAATATGTTATACTATTGGATATATCTATAGTTGCTAACTGCGGATAGACTTTCAATCTTCCCGACTTTTTGGTGCGGGAGTTTTAAAATGGAGGACGCAATGGAAGAAAAACCTGACATTGACCGTATTGCGCGACTGGCGCAAATCGAGTTAAGCGATGAAGAAAAAAGCGCTTTGAGCGACGACCTCACTGCGGTCATACGTTATATGGACATACTCTCCAAAATCGACACAGACGGCGTGATTCCCATGGAACACGTATTGGGCCTCACCAATGTGCTTCGTGATGATAAACGTGTGGCATCCTATGAACGTGAGCGCCTGTTGGCCTGCGCGCCCAAAACCGAAGACGGTTACTACAATGTGCCGCTTGCGGTGGAACAGGAGTGAACGGGATGGAATTATGGAAATTAGGTGCTCGCGAAGCAGGCAAGTTGCTAAAAGCACATGAAATCTCTGCGCCAGAACTGACAAAGGATCTCCTTTCTCATATTCAAAATACAGATAAAAAAACCGGCGCTTATTTAAATATTTCCCCCGAGTGGGCGGAACAACAAGCAGTTGATGCGCAAAAGCGAATTGACGCTGGTTCAGCGGATACGCTCACTGGTGTACCTTGCGGTGTTAAAGATAACATCTGCACTCAAGCAATTCCAACAACCTGCGCATCCAAAATGTTGGAGAAATTCACTCCACCATATGATGCAACCGTAGTTAAAAAACTGACGGCTGCAGGCGCTGTGACACTTGGAAAATTAAACATGGATGAATTTGCTATGGGTGGTTCTAACGAAACGTCCTATTTCAAAAAGGTATGTAATCCTTGGGACTTAACACGTGTTCCGGGTGGTTCTTCTGGTGGTGCAGCAGCAGCCGTTGCGGCCGGAGAGGCCCCTTTTGCCCTTGGCTCTGATACAGGTGGGTCGATCAGGCAGCCTGCCGCTTTTTGTGGCGTAGTAGGATTGAAACCGACTTATGGAGCGGTTTCTCGCTTTGGGCTGATCGCGTTTGCTTCTTCTTTGGATCAAATTGGACCAATCACGCGCCATGTAGAGGATGCTGCTGCTGTATTGGATGTTATCTGCGGACGAGACGAGCATGACTCCACCAGTGCAGACTACAAGCATCCTTCCTATACGGCTACTCTTGGCAAAGATATTAAAGGTTTACGTGTCGCCATTCCTAAGGAATATTTGGGTGATGGCCTTTCCCCAGAGATAAAACAAGCAGTATTAGCCGCCGTAAAAGAATTCGAAGCACTGGGAGCTATTTGCGAAGAGGTGTCTCTCCCCGCCTCAGACTATGCTGTACCGGCCTATTATTTAATTTCATCGGCTGAGGCAAGTTCTAACTTGGCACGCTACGATGGAGTAAAATATGGCTTTTCAGCAGACAATTGTAAAAATCTTTCCCAACTTGTTTACAAAACTCGTGGGGAAGGCTTTGGTCGTGAAGTCAAGCGTCGTATCATGCTGGGCACTTATGCATTAAGCGCTGGATACTATGACGCCTATTATAAAAAGGCCTTGCAGGTTCGTCGTCTGATTAAAGATGGATTTGATTCTATCTTTAAAGACTACGATATTATTCTTGGGCCAACGGCACCGACAACCGCCTATAAAGTGGGTGAGAAGAGCAATGACCCCCTCTCTATGTATATGGGCGATATCTACACGGTTCCGGTCAACATCGCTGGATTGCCCGCACTTTCTGTTAACTGTGGATATGACCAAAATGGTTTACCAATTGGTTTACAGCTAATTGGGCCGGCCTTTGGCGAACCTGTTCTTTTACAGGCAGCATATGCATATGAACAGGCAACACCGGATGCCCACAAGCAGCCGGTTATCGCGTGAAAGGGGCAGTCATGGCTGATTATGAAATTGTCGTAGGGCTTGAAGTACATGCCGAGCTCTCGACGGAATCCAAAATTTTCTGCGGATGTGAAAACACATTTGGCGGTGAACCAAATACACACTGTTGCCCAGTCTGCACCGGTATGCCGGGCACTTTGCCTGTTTTGAATAAAAAAGCACTGCAATTTGCCGTAAGGGCAGGGTTAGCAACAGATTGCAAAATAGCCCATTTTTCAAAGCTCGATCGTAAAAACTACTTCTATCCGGATTTACCAAAAGCTTATCAGATTTCTCAGTTTGATCTGCCGCTCTGTATAGGTGGCCATATCACATTGGATTCTGGCAAACAGATCGGTATTACACGGATTCACATTGAAGAAGATGCTGGCAAACTGGTACATGATAAGGTTACGCGGCGCACTTATGTCGACTACAACCGCTGTGGTGTTCCCTTAATCGAAATCGTTTCAGAACCGGATCTGCGCTCTCCAGAAGAAGTACACGAGTATGTTGAAAAAATACGTGCCATCTTACTCTATGCGGGTGTTTCTGACTGTCGAATGGAAGAGGGCTCTTTACGCGCGGACGTTAATGTCTCTGTTCGCAAAAAAGGGGCCACCGAATTTGGTACGCGTACAGAAATGAAAAACATTAACTCGCTCCGTGCTATTTACCGCGCAGTGCAAGGCGAAAGTAAACGCCAGATCGAGGCATTGGAATCTGGCGAGGCAATTTTACAGCAAACTCGCAGATGGGATGACAATAAGGGAAAAAGTCGCGTTATGCGTACAAAAGAAGAGGCCGATGATTACCGGTATTTCCCTGAGCCAGACATCGTGCCCGTAAGATTGAATGATGAACAGATTGAAAAAATCCGCTCTTCTTTGCCACGCCTTCCAGCCGAACGCTTGCAGGATTACGTACAAAAGGGGATTCCAAAGGATGACGCTGTTATTATTACCTCTTCTCGCGTTTTAGCAGACTTTTTTGAGGAAGCCTCTAAAACGGCTGATTCTCTTGAAGTAGCTAAATGGATCATTGGTGAAATGATGCGTCAGCTTAAAGAGCGTTCTTTAGAACCAGAAGAT